>JAUTXB010000296.1 GCA_030838245.1 Acidimicrobiaceae bacterium | reverse complement strand
CCACATTGAAATTTCGAATTCTTCCATGTTTGGGCGAAATGACTGGGCTTCCTCCACGTTTGGGCGAAAGGTCTTGCAGTCCTCCATTGTTTGGGCGAAACGTAGGACCCCGTGAGGGCAATTCCGGAATTCAATTCGCCCAAACACGGAAAATTTCAGAATTGGATATACCGGTCGAGCTTCCCGCCAGGCCCGACCAAACCCTCGAGGGCGGACATACCCCCGAAACCGGACA
Source organism: Acidimicrobiaceae bacterium (assembly GCA_030838245.1). The sequence continues at coordinate 2,797 of JAUTXB010000296.1, read as the reverse complement.
TAGCCCGCGGGTCCCGAGGGTACGGCGACGGCCGATATGGGTACAGATCCGACAGATCCGACAGATCCGAGAGAACTCGAGACGAGGGGACCCCCTGTGCCGATACCGAAGCGCCGATACCGAAGCGGTGAACGCCCTCGGGAAGGAGAATCGGAATGTCGCCAGCCGCGCCGGTGTTGCTCACGAGGATGACGACAGATCGGCGGGGAACTCATGCCCGACGTGACGGGGGAAATGGCACCACGGCGGAGCTGAAATGACAGGAGCCTTGAAGGCGCGGCCGTCGGCGAAGGCGGGCGGCATGACGCCTCACTTCGGCATGGCCGTCCTGTGCTTCGTCCTTTTCCTGACGTTCTTGGACAACACGGTCATCAGCGCCACCCTGTCGAACGTGCAGTCGAATCTCCATGCCGGCGTCAGCCAGCTCCAGTGGGTGGTGAGCGGGTATGCACTGGCGTTCGCCAGCCTCATGCTGATGTGCGGCACGCTCGGAGACCTCTACGGCCGCAAAAAGCTGATGCTCATCGGAGTGGTCATCTTCTGCGCTGGATCGGTGATCGCCGCCGTGGCCAGCGACACGGAAACCTTGGTGGCTGGTCGGGTGGTGATGGGTGTCGGTGCGGCAGCGTCAGAGCCAGGCACGCTTTCGATGATCCGCCACCTCTACCCTGAACGCCAGGCACGGGCTCGGGCGTTGGGGATCTGGGCCGCGGTCTCGGGGCTCGCACTTGCTCTCGGGCCGGTGATCGGTGGGGTGCTGGTGGGGTTGTGGTCGTGGCACGCCGTGTTCTGGTTCAACCTCATCTTCGGTGCGCTGGCCTTCGTGGCCGCTGCCATCGTCCTCCCAGAGAACTCCGATCCCGTTCGGGCGCGCCTCGACCTCCCCGGGTTCGTGCTCGGAGCGCTGGCACTGGGCACTGCTACGTTCGCCACCATCTCCGGCGAGACCGCCGGCTACCGGGCCGAATGGATCCTGGCCCTCTACGGATTCTCCGTGCTCAGCGCCATCGCCTTCGTGCTGGTGGAGCGAAGGGCACAGAATCCCGTCCTCGACGTGAAGCTCTTCCGCCGGCCCGCGTTCGCCGGCGCCAACACGGTGGCATTCACCACCTACTTCGGCATCTTCTCTATCTTCTTCTTCGTCGCGCTGTACTTGGAGGTGGTGGGCTCCCAGTCCCCCTACGGCTTGGCCGTCGACTTCCTCCCCCTGACTGCGGGCATGGTCATCGCCTCACTGCTCACCGGCCGATGGGTGGCGGCCTGGGGCGCAAAGATCCCCATGGCCGTCGGCTGCGTTCTGGCCGGCGTCGGCATCTTGCTGACCGACCTCGTGATCACACCGCAGGCAGGGCTGTCCACGGTCGGCTGGACGCTGGCCATCGCCGGCGTCGGGTTCGGAATCGCCATCGTCCCGGTCACCTCGTCGGCTCTGTCCTCGGTCCCCAGCGAGCACTCGGGCATGGCCGCCTCGGCCACCAACACCAGCAGGGAGCTCGGAGCGGTGGCCGGGGTGGCCATCCTCGGTTCGGTCGTCAACGGTCAGCTGACGGTCAACCTGATCAAGCGACTCACCGCGATCGGCATACCCCACGCCTACCAGTCCCAGGTCATCGCGGCCGTCACCACCGGCTCCGTCGGATCACAAGCGGCCAACGCCGCCCACGGGAATGCGTCCATCCAGGCCATTATCAACAAGGTGGTCGGCGCGGCTTACGGGGCCTTCTCCCACGGACTCGACCTGTCCCTCCTGGCGGCAGGATCGCTCATGATGCTGTCGGCAATCCTGGCCCTGTTCACCGGCATCTCTCGCCACTCGGGTAGCCACAGATTCCGGGCCCCGAAGCGGGCAGCCGACGAAGAGCTCGATCCGGTTGCTTCCTGATTCCTGGGTCGGTGTGTGCCTCTGGTGGAGGTGGCTGGCCGCCCTGAAAGAGGGCGTCGCCGTGCCGGGGCGAATCCTGCCGGTACCAGCCTCATTGCCCGCGGGAGCTCTCGGTCGTCATGGCCGGCCGTGCCCTCGGATCGGACCTGGAGCCACGACTGGTTCCGCTGGCCTCCGCTTACGTGATCCTCACGGCCGTGGTCGGGCCGGTGGCCGCCCGCGTGGCCGACCCACTCACGCGATGACGGGAGCGAGGCCTGGACGCGACGGTGGTGGGGACTCGGGCCGGGCTATACCCTGACGTTTACGGCGGCAGGAGGAGGACGGGATGTACGACGGGATCATGGCCGAGACCATCAAGATCGCCGGACATGGTGGCGACGAGATCAGCGCTTACTTCGCTCGCCCCCTCGGTCCGGGGCCGTATCCCGGTGTCGTGGTCATCCACCACATGCCGGGATGGGACGAGAACACCAAGGAGATCACTCGGAGGTTCGCCACTCACGGCTACTCCGCCGTCTGCCCCAACCTCTTTTACCGGGAGGGCCCGGACGCCAGCCCCGATGACGCCGCTGCCGCGGCCCGGGCGGCCGGCGGTGCACCGGACGAACGAGTGGTTGGCGACGTCGACGGCAGTCGCCGGTTCCTGCTGTCACTGGTCAATGCCAACGGCAAGGTCGGCGTGATCGGCTACTGCTCCGGCGGTCGGCAGACCTACCTGAGCGCCTGTCGTCTGCCCTTCGATGCCGCCGTCGACTGCTACGGGGCGTTCGTGGCCGGAACCCCTCCGGAGGGGTTACCCGTCAAGATGGAGCCGGTGGTCGGCCTTACCGGCGATCTGTCCTGTCCGCTTCTCGGGCTGTTCGGGGCCGAGGACCTGGCTCCGTCCCCCGAGCACGTGGCCGAGATCGAAGC
>JAUTXB010000248.1 GCA_030838245.1 Acidimicrobiaceae bacterium | reverse complement strand
TGGGCGAGGAAGTCGAGATCGTCGGGCTCCGCGACACCCAGCGGACGACGGTCACCGGTATCGAGATGTTCCGCAAGCTGCTCGATGAGGGCCGCGCCGGCGACAACATCGGCGCCCTGCTCCGAGGCACGAAGAAGGAAGAGGTGGAGCGGGGCCAGGTCCTGTGCAAGCCCGGCTCGATCACCCCCCACACCAAGTTCGAGGCCACCGTGTACGTCTTGAACAAGGACGAGGGCGGCCGGCACAAGCCGTTCTTCACCAACTACCGGCCCCAGTTCTACTTCCGGACCACCGACGTGACCGGCACCATCGAGTTGCCCGAGGGCACCGAGATGGTCATGCCCGGTGACAACACGGAAATGACGGTGGAGCTGGGCAAGCCGATCGCCATGGACGAGGGCCTGCGGTTCGCCATCCGAGAGGGTGGCCGCACCGTGGCCTCCGGTCGGGTCACCAAGATCCTCGCCTAATCCGGCACCGAGCAACACTCCAAGAGAGGACGCCGTCACCCATGGCCGCAGAAGGCCCACGACAGAAGATCCGCATTCGCCTGAAGGCCTATGACCACGAGATTCTCGATCAGTCGACCGAGAAGATCGTCCAGACGGTCATCCGCACCCAGGCGAAGGTGCTGGGTCCGGTGCCCCTCCCCACGGAAAAGCATCGCTACACGGTGATCCGGTCGCCCCATAAGTACAAGGACAGCCGCGAGCATTTCGAGATGCGGGTGCACAAGCGCCTGGTCGACATCGTGGAGCACACGCCCAAGACGGTCGACTCCCTGCAGCGGCTCGATCTCCCCGCCGGCGTGGACATCGAGATCAAGATCCAGACCGTCTAGATCCCGGGCTCGATCTCCGGGCTCGAACTCCGGTCCGTTCGCCCTGGTGGCGGATGCGCCCTAGGCAGGGATGGTGTAGCGTAGTCAGCCGGGTCGATTTCGGCCTGACAGTGTCGAGTAAGACGTGCTCGAGCGCCTACCGGGAAACCGGCAGGGACCTCGGGCCCAACAAGGCGAGCGCTCCGCTCGGGTTCATCCGAGCGGAGCGTCTGCATGCAAGCCGGAGCCATCCGATGCACCGGCTGAACCGTAGGTTTCGGAGCTGACCGGCGTGCCTGGGCAGCACTCGAAGTAGTCGAGCAGTTACACATCGGTGCCGGCCGGCGCCGAGCAAGCACAGAAGAGTCGAGACGGAGAAGCTCCAGTGGCCACCAAGGCGATCGTGGGCGAAAAGGTCGGAATGACCCAGATTTGGGACGATCAGAACCGGGCCATCCCGGTGACGGTGGTGCGCGTCGCCCCTGTCCGCATCGTCCAGGTCAAGACGACCGAACGGGAGGGCTACGCCGCCCTGCAGGTGACCTGGGGCCACCGGCGGGCGACCACCCTGTCCAAGCCCGAGCAAGGCCACTTCGACAAGGCCGGCGTCGACCCGGGCCGGCGCCTGGTCGAACTGCGGATCGACGATGCCGAGTCCTATGAGGTCGGCCAACAGCTCACCGCCGACCTCCTCCAGCCCGGCGAGCTGGTCGACGCCATCGCCGTGAGCAAGGGCAAGGGTTTCGCTGGAGGCATGAAGCGCCACAACTTCAAGGGCCAGGGCGCCTCGCACGGCAACCACAAAAAGCACCGTTCGCCCGGCTCCATCGGCGCCTGCGCCACCCCGTCCCGGGTGTTCAAGGGGACCAAGATGGCGGGCCGCATGGGTGGCGAGCAGGTCACCACGTTGAACCTCGAGGTGGTCCAAGCCGACCCGGAGCGGGAGCTGGTGCTCATCAAGGGCGCAGTACCGGGGCCCCGCGGCGGCATGGTCGTTTTGCGCGACGCCATCAAGGCCCCGACGGTCAAGGGAGGGAGGGCATCGTGAGCGCCGCCCAGACAGGTTCTGACGTGATCGACCTGGAGACCGCCTCCCCGGCCGCCATCCGCCGCTTCCTTCGCCCCGAGCTGAAGCACCACACGGTGACCCGCCGCAGCCAGGACGGGACCGAGCTCGGCTCGGTCGACCTGGACCCGGCCACCTTCGGCATCAAGCCCAATCAGGACGTGTTGCACCAGGTGGTCACGGCCCAGCTGGCTGCCGCCCGCGCCGGGACCCAGTCGACCAAGACCCGGGCCGAGGTGCGAGGAGGCGGGGCCAAGCCCTTCCGCCAAAAGGGCACCGGCCGAGCCCGCCAGGGTTCCACCCGCTCGCCCCAATGGATCGGTGGCGGCGTCGCCCTCGGGCCCAAGCCCCGCAGCTACGCCCAAAAGACCCCCAAGAAGATGGTGCAGCTCGCCCTCCGATCCGCCCTGTCCGACCGGGCCTCGGGCGGCAAGGTCGCCGTGATCGACCAGTGGACCTTCGATGTGCCCCGAACCAAGGACGCCGTCGCCGCCCTCGGAGCCCTCGGCCTCAAGGGTCGGATCCTGGTGGTGCTGGGAGTCGATGACGGTTACGCCGACCGTTCGTTCGGCAACCTCACCGACATCCAGACCATCATGATCACCGAGCTCAACGCCTACGACATCCTGTGTAACGACTGGATCGTGTTCACCGACGCCACCCTGCCCGGTGGCGCCGCCCCCGAGGCCGGCG
>JAUTXB010000243.1 GCA_030838245.1 Acidimicrobiaceae bacterium | reverse complement strand
TCCACCGCGTGGCGGGCCCGGCGGTCCGGGGCACGGCGCAACCGGGCCGTACGGGCGTTGGCGGTGGCCGGCGTGGAGTCGAGCGTGGTGAACGCCACCCTGAAGGCCTTCGTGGGGCGCCCTCGTCCCGAATCCAGCGACCTCCGCCTGGGCGACAATGTCATCCCCCTGCGCGAACCCCGGACCAGCAGCTTTCCCAGCGGACATACGCTGGCTGCCTTCTGCGCAGCCACCGTCCTCTCGGAGCACGGCGACCTCGGTGGCAACGTCTTGCTGTTCACCTGCGCCGGAATGGTGGGCGTGAGCCGTGTCCACCTCCAGGCCCACCACGCGTCCGATGTCCTTGGCGGAGTGGTGATAGGAACCGCGCTGGGGGTGGTGGGCCGGCGGTTCGTTTGAGATCGGTCTCAGGATCGGGTCCCAAAGTCTGGTGTTCGGTGGAATGACCCGGGCCCCGGCGTTGTTGACGAAGCATGACGACTCCGACCTCTTTTGCAGTGACCTGGGACTATCGATGCCCCTTCGCCAGGAATGCCCACGAGCACATCCTTGACGCCTTGGATGCTGGGGCGGACTGGGACGTGACCTACGTTCCATTTTTCCTCAACCAGAGCCACGTGCCCGAGGGTGGGACTCCGTCGTGGGAGGATCCCGCCCATACGCCCGACCTGCTCTCACTAGAGGCAGGCATCGTCGTTCGGGATCGGTTTCCCGATCTCTTCACCGCCGTGCACCGTTCGTTGTTCGCAGCCCGGCACGATGAGGGTGGCGACCTCCGAGAGCGGGACGTGGTCCGCAAGGCGCTCGAGCGGGTGGGCGCCCCAGTCGACGCAATCCTGGCCGAAGTGGACGACGGCTGGCCGAGGACGGCAGCCCGCACCGAGCACGAGCAGGTGGTGGACAGCCACCGTGTGTTCGGTGTCCCGACGTTCATCATCGGCGACGACGCCGTCTTCGCCCGGCTTATGACGCGGCCCGACGGCGACGGCGCGCTGGCCCGGGACACCATCGACCGGGTACTGGCCCTCCTGGTCGACCACCCTGAGCTGAACGAGTTCAAGCACACCCGCATCGCCCGCTGAGCGAGCCGCACTGGGCTGACCCGGGCGACCGGAGCGGGGCCGTGCTCAGGCGCCGACCAGGCCGGCCAACGACGCGACCGAAGCCTTGATCTCGTCGACCGTGCCGAAGGGAGCACCGACGAAGTCAGTGGCCCCGATGTCGGCGAACCGGCGGACCTGGGCGGTCACCTCGTCCTCGGTGCCCACGATGGCGACATCAGCCGGCCCGGCTGCTCCCTCGCGATCGAGCATGGCCCGGTAGGACGGGAGCCCGCCGTAGATAGCGAAGAGCTCGGCCGCCCGCTCTCTGGCCGCGGCGACATCGGCCGTCACGCAGACCGGGAGACCGACGGCCACCCGGGGCTCCGGCCGGCCGGCCTCAGCCGCAGCCTTTCGGATCACGGGCACGATGTGGGACTCGATGGTCGACGGCCCGGTCATCCAGGTTGCCGTCCCCGATGCCAGCCGGGCAGCCAAACCCAACATGGTGGGCCCGAGGGCGGCCACCAGGACTGGCGGAGCGGGTGCGTCGATCTCGAGCGGGCCGAAGGTGGCGGCCCTGAGCGTCTCACCGGTGAAGGCGACCTGCTCGCCCATGAGCAGGGGCATGAGGATCGAGAGGTACTCCCGCATGTGCCTGGCCGGCCGCTCGAAGGACTGCCCGAACACATTCTCGATCACCACCTGGTGCGAGAGCCCGACGCCAAGCGTCAGGCGTCCTCGAGTCGCGGCCTGCACGGTGAGGGCCTGCCCGGCCAGCATGACCGGATTACGGGGGTAGGTGGGGACCACCGCGGTGCCAAGTTCGATCTCCGGCACCTCGCGGCCCACCACAGCCAGCAGCGTCAATGCGTCGTAGCCGAATATCTGGGACGCCCAGGCCGAATCGAGACCCGCGGCGTGTAGCCCATCGACTTGAGCAATCACATCGTCGAACGGCTGGCCCACGTCGAACATCACACCGATTCTCATGACTGCCTCCCCACGACCGACAACGGGGTGCGATCGGTCCACGACCACCGTACCGGGCACAGATGGTCGGGTCTCGATGGGCCGGGACGTATCCCAATGTGTCCGAACCGGCTCTGTCGGACAGAATACGGGGCATGTCCGTTGCCATCGTCATGGGAAGCTCATCCGACGCATCGATCATGGACGATGCGGTCCAGACCCTCCGTTCACTCGGTGTGCCCGTCGAAGTCCGGGTGATCTCCGCCCATCGGACACCCGATGACGCCATCGAATTCGCACGCACCGCAGCCGATCGGGGTGTGCAGGTACTCATCGCCGCCGCCGGCGGGGCCGCCCATCTGGCTGGGGTCCTGGCCGCCGCCACCCCGCTTCCAGTCATCGGCGTGCCCGTGGCCCTGGCCAATCTCGGGGGCCTCGACTCCCTCTTGGCCATGGTCCAGATGCCCAAGGGCGTGCCCGTGGCCACCGTGGCCGTCAATGGGGCGAGGAACGCCGCGCTCCTGGCCGTCAGGATCCTGGCCCTCTCCGACGAGCGACTGGCGAGCGAACAGGACCGGTTCCGTCGCGAGCTGTCCGACCAGGTGCACGCCATGGACGCCGAGGTCCAGGCCCGCTACGCCGACTGACTGACTCCGTCTGCAGCCGGTCGGTCGTCGTCGGTCGGGTCATCGACACCGGGATCGGTTGACGCCTCGGTGGTGGGATCGGTCCTCACCTCGTCCGCCGCGGCGACTGCAGGGGCATCGGCGGTTGTCCGTCCCGAGGCCCCGACCACCGATGGCGCCGGCATCACCGTCGACAGTGGAACGGTGGCCTTGCCCCCACCCGAGGGGGCCGTGCCCCCTCCCGACGTGCTCATGCCGATAGTGCCGTTGACGAAGCCGGCCAGGATCTCGATGGGCAACGGGAACACCAGCGTCGAGTTGTTCTCACTGGCCACTTCGGCCAGCGTCTGCAAGGTGCGCAACTGCATGGCTCCGGGCGACTCGTAGAGTGTCGCCGCCGCTTCGGCCAGCTCTTTACTGGCTCCGAGCTCGCCGGTGGCGGCGATGACCTTGGCCCGCCGCTCCCGCTCGGCCTCGGCTTGGCGGGCCATGGCCCGCAGCAGCTCGGGCGGCAGGACGATGTCTCGGATCTCCACCTGTCGGACCTCGACTCCCCAATTGTGGGTCGATGCCCCAATGGATGTCTTGAGCTCGTCGTTCACATCGTCTCGGTGAGCGAGGATGTTGTCGAGCTGGTGGCGACCGACGATCGAACGCAGTGCGGTCATGGCCACCCGTTGGCTGGCGAAGCGGAAGTCGTCCACCCCGATGATGGCCTGCACCGGGTCGAGCACCTGAAAGTAGACGACGGCGTCTACCTGCACGGTGACGTTGTCAGCGGTGATGACCGCCTGCTTGGGAATGTCCACGACCTCGACCCGCAGGGTCACCTTGACCAGCTTGTCCATCAGCGGCCACTTGACGATGATCCCGGGGCCCTTGGCCTCTTCGCGGATGCGGCCCAGCCGGAAGAAGACGGCCCGTTCGTACTCGGTGACCACCCTGAAGGTGCTGTGGGCCATGGCGATGACCAGAGCGACGAAGACCACTCCGCCGGCAACAATGCCGGTGACGATCCCCGCCGTCGATGCGAGCAAGGGTCCATGGACCATGAAGCCATCTTCGCGCTAGAGATGGGGCTCTGTCGGGTCGTCCCCCTGAAGGGGATCCGAACCGGGACATGTCACAACCTCGACACCGTCCGGTACCTGCCATGGTCCCGTCGGCCCGATCGGCCACCACCCGGTTGAACTGGCCTTTAAGCGCTCCGTGGGGCCAAACTCTCGACGGCGTCAGCCAGGTCCACGCCAAAGGGGATGAGCCCGATGACCGGGATGGTCACTCCGTTGTCCACGTACCGCTGGAGGTGGGCGCGGCACTCGGCCCCTGACCCGTGCACGATGAGCGAGTCGACCACCTCATCGGGTATGGCGGCCAGAGCACCCTTTCGGTCCCCGGCCTGCCATGCCGACCACATGGGCTGCAACTGGTCGCCACGGCCCAACCAACGGTGGAACTCGGCGTACACCTCGACGTTGAGGTAGGCGGCGATCATGCGCCGGCCGATGGCCCGCACCGTCTCGGTGTCCTCGGACGGGCAGACGAAGATACGGGCGGCGATGTCCTTCTCCGGTCCGACGTGGGGGACCACGGTGGCCACGTCGTCAGCAGACAGCCAGTTGATGATGGCGCCGTCGGCCTCCCGGCCGGCCAGCCGGAGCATGCCCGGGCGCAAGGCGGCCAGAAAGATGGGGGGCGGGTCCACGACCGGGCGGGCCAAGCGGAACCCGCGGACTGTGAACGTCTCGTAGGTCTCGTCGACCTTCTCACCGGCCAGGGCGGCCCGCAAGAAGCGGATGGTGTCCCTGACCCGTTTGTAGGGCTCGGTGAACTCGATGCCATTCCAGCGCTCCACGATCACGTTGGATGACGTGCCTAATCCGAAGGCGAACCGTCCAGGAGCGGCCTCGGCCATACCGGCGACACTCTGGGCCAACAGGCCCGGGCCCCGGGTGTAGGCGGGAATGATGGCCACCCCGAGCCGAAGGCTCGGGGTCCAAGCGGCGGCCAGCGCGAGCGGTGTGAACCCGTCCGTCCCATCGGTCTCGGCCGACCACACGTCGGTGTAGCCGAGTGACACCAGCCGCTCGAACCATTCCCGGTGCTCGTGGAGGGGGACCCCGTCGAAGGGAACGGTGATCCCGTACCTGGTCGGAGGCCCGGATGCGGGCGTTGACGTCGGCTCTGAACTGGTTCGTGTCGTGCTCACGGCCTCAGTGATACACCCATCCGCGAGGCTTGGCCCATGGAGCAACAACAGCTGCCTCTGATCGAAGCCACCGACCCGGCCGCCGGCCCCGCCCAGGCCTCCTCCTCGGTTTCGACTTCATCTGCCCCATCGACCACGGTCGGCGCGTCGGGCGTGCCACCCAAGCGGCGCGGCCGGCGGACCGGGTCGACGGGCCCGGCGGCCGGCTCCCCAGCTACGGATTGGCGGCTCGACGAGCACACCCGGGCCGTCGGCCGCGAGGGCGTGGCCGCTGCTCGTGCCCTACTCAATCGAGCCAATCGCGCTGCCTGACCAGCAGCGGCGCTACCGTCGGAGGCATGTCGACGGTCGCTGAGCGCCTGGGGTATCCCCCTGACGCCAAACTGCTCATCTTGAACTGCGCCGAATTGGGCTTTTGTCACGCCGCCAACGTCGGTGTGTACGAGTCCCTCCGCGAGGGCATCGGAACCAGCGCCTCCCTCATGGTCCCCGCCCCGTGGGCCCGGGAGGCCGCCTCTCGGTACCGGGGCGAGGATGTCGGGGTCTGCCTCACGCTCAATTCCGAGCACGAGCTGTACCGGTGGGGCCCGATTACCCAGGCTCCCTCCCTCCTCGACGGCGACGGCGGCTTCCCTCGGACGCTGACCGACGTCTGGGACCACGCCGATCTCGACGAGGTGCGCCGGGAATGCCGGGCCCAAGTCGAGCGGGCCGTCCTGTGGGGGTTCGACGTCAGCCACCTCGACGCCCACCTCGACGCCTTGCTCCTCCGACCCGAATTCTTCGACGTGTACCTGGAGCTGGCCGTCGACTTCTCCCTCCCGTTCCGGCTGCTGGGTGCCGAAGCGGAGCCCAACGTCGGCTTCCCGTTCCGCCAGCTGGCCGCCGACGAGGGCGTGCTGTTCGCCGACCACTTCGTCACGCTCCCCGTCGTCGGCGGCCGGGAGGCATTCAACCAGGTCGTGGCCAACCTCCAGCCCGGGATCACCGAGATCACCCTGCGTCCAGCGGTGGACTCCGACGAGCTCCGGGCCACATCGGACAACTGGCCCGCCCGGGTTGCCGATCACATCCTGCTCGTCGCCGACCGGGGCCTCGACACGCAGATCGACGCGGCCGGAGCCATCCGGATCGGCTACCGCCCGCTCCGGGACCTGATGCGGAAGACATGAGTCCGGCCCGAGCGGCGAGGGGCCACCAGGCCAGCGGGGAATCAGAACTCGGTGATCTCGAGGATCCGTCGCTGGAGGTCTCGGTACTCCGAGGCATTGGTGATCGGCAGTAGGGCCAAGACGATGCCCATGTTCCCGGCCACCTTCACCTTCCCTTGCATGAACGCGGCGTTCGCATCGAGTTCGGCCTTTTGGATGGCCATGGCATCGGCCCACGGGGTAGTCAACGTCACCTCGGCATCGGCCAGGACCCCGAGGGCGCTTTCGCGAAGGTGGCCGTCCTCCAGCACCCAGTAGTACTTGACGTCCCCATCAGGACCTCCCGTGACCTCGTACTGCATGCGGGCGGTGGCCCCGGGACGATCGGGCTGGTCGGCGGCCATGGCACGCGTCTCGTCGAACCACTCCTGTGAGAGCCACTTCGACATCGCCGACCTCCCTGTTGCACCTGTCGTCCCTGTGCACCTGTCGTCCCGGTAGAACCGGCCACTCAGTAACTGCCAGTCGCCCAGTACGACCTACTGCCAATCGCCCAATAGGACGTACTGCCAGTCGCTCAGTAGGACCGGCCGCTTAACTCGCCATCATCGGTCGCTCAAAGCGCCGACGGGGGCGAAGAGATCGTCCTCGATTTCGTCCTCGGCCGCCCTGGGCACGACGGCCTTCCCGTCCACCATGATCTCGGCCAGCTCGTAGTCATCCTGGGGCTCGATGGTCTCCATCACCTCAGGCGGCAGGCCGAACCAGAACTTCGAGGTCGGGTCGACCTGGGTACCGTGGGCCAGCAGGGCCTGGCGGCGGACGTCGGCAAACCCCGTGACGTCGATGGACGTGGTGAACCGGTCCTCGGGCATCTTCTCCCAGCGCTCCCGCCATTTCTCGTCGAAGGGAGACTCCAAGCCCAGTTCCAGGAACTTCTCATGGATGGCCTGGAAGCGGCGCCGAGAGAAGGTCGTGTAATAGAGCTTGCTCGGCTCCCAGGGTGTGCCGGCGTCTGGGTAGGCATCGGGGTCGCCGGCAGCCTGAAAGGCGATCACGCTGATCTCGTGGACCCGCAGGTGGTCCGGGTGCGGGTAGCCGGACTGCTCGTCGCCGTAGGTCACGATCACCTGGGGCCGGGCGCGGCGAATGGCCGCCACCAGGCGCCCAACCGCCTCTTCCAGCGGGGCCTGGGCGAACGAGGCCGGGTTGGCATTAGCCTCGGTATCGGGCATACCCGAGTCCCGGTAGCCCAACATGACGACTTCGTCGTAGCCGATGATCTCTGCCGCCCTGGCCAGCTCTTCCTGGCGAAGTTCGATGATCCGGGACCGGTTCTCGGGCTTGTCCATGGCCGGATTGAGGATTTCGCCCTCCTCGCCTCCGGTGCAGCACACAAGAACAGTGTGGACGCCCATAGCGTGGTAGCGGGCGACCGTTCCCGGACCCTTGGACGACTCGTCGTCGGGGTGAGCGTGAACGGTCATGAGGCAGAGCGGCTCGGTCACGCTGATCACGCTATCGGGCGCCGAGCACGTAAGCTCCACCAACGAAGGACTAGGTAAGGAACGGTCACCATGGGTGTCATGAAGCGTCTGTCGGGCATCGTCCAGGCCAAGACGAACAAGCTTTTGGACAAGGCGGAAGATCCACGGGAATCCCTCGATCTCTCCTATCAGAAGCAACTGGAGAGTCTGCAGAAGGTCCGGAGGAGCGTCGCTGACGTCACCACGGCCAAGAAGCGAATCGAGCTCCAGGCCGGGCAGCTCCAACAGCAGGCCGACAAGCTCCAGCAGCAAGCCAAGGCGGCGCTGACCCAGGACAACGAGGACCTTGCTCGTGAGGCGCTGGGTCGCCGTGCCGCTCTGGCCGAGCAGCTCACCGATCTGTCCAACCAGCATCAGCAGGTGGCCGATCAGGAAACCAAGCTCATC
>JAUTXB010000215.1 GCA_030838245.1 Acidimicrobiaceae bacterium | reverse complement strand
ATCATCGCCAAGACCGAAGTGGTCTCGCTGGGCGACGTCCGCCGGGCCAAGCTCTACTACCTGCGGGAACGTCATGGTAAGGCGGCCAAGATCAAGGAACGTCGTACTGTTCGTCCCTGATCGGGATCCCTCCACCTGTGCGAGGTATTATTTTCGGACGATGGCTGTGGCCCGTTGAACTCGCTGTGAGCGCGCTCCGATGAGCGAAGAGGATCTCGAACGATACGAGTCCGAGATCGAGCTCGCGCTGGTGCAGGAGTATCGCGCCGTACTGCCGCTGTTCTCCTATGTGGTGGAAACCGAGCGACGGTTCTATCTGGCCAACGAGGTCGACGTCTCACTGCGAGAGGGGACCAGCCCCGCATGCGTCGAGGTCACCCTCAGCGATGCCTGGGTGTGGGACATGTACCGCCCGGCGCGATTCGTTCCCTCTGTTCGTATCCTCACGTTCCGCGACGTCAACATCGAGCGGCTCCCCGAGAAGGAGCTGTGACCCCGGGCGCCGACCGGCGCCCGGACCCCCGCAGGGCCCTCGGCTCCGAGGGTGAGGCCTTGGCCGCCCAGTGGTACGAGGCCGAGGGCTACGAGGTGCTCGAGCGGAACTGGCGACGCCGCGAAGGGGAGGTCGACCTCATTGTCCGCCGCGGGCGCACGGTGGTGTTCTGCGAAGTGAAGAACCGGACCACCGATCGTTTCGGGACGGGGGCTGAGGCGGTGCTGCCGGCCAAGCAGCGGCGCATCCGGCAACTAGCCCGGCGATGGTTGTCTGAGCTGACCCCTGCCTCGGGCCGCACTCTGGTGGAGGTTCGCTTCGACGTGGTCTCCATCACCGCCGGGAAGGTCGACGTGATCGAAGAGGCGTTCTAGAACTACACAGGGCTTCCTCGAAACTCGAGGAGTTCTCGTATCCAGCGAGCCGGCATCGCCGAGATGGGTGGGTCGCCACCGGCGATCATCCCCCGGTTCTCGGCCATGAGGCGATCGCCTCGGCACAAGTAGGGTGTACGTCCATGTCTACCGAGCTCGAGACCCTGATCGTCGACCGCGCCGAGGGCGTCGTCACGGTGACCCTCAACCGACCGGCCCGCAAGAACGCGGCCAACGGGGTGATGTGGAAGGAGCTCCTGGCCACCTTCGACGATGTCGCCACCGACCGCAACGACAGGGTCATGGTGATCACCGGTGCGGGTGACGCCTTTTGCTCCGGAGCCGACCTGGGCGGAGCCAGCGACGTGGCCGGCCGTCCGGGCGATCCCTACCTCACCCAGATGCGTGCCCTCGGGGACGTGGCCATGCGCCTCCACCGCTTCCCCAAGCCCACTATCGCCAAGGTCGGCGGAGTAGCAGCCGGTGCCGGGATGAGCATGGCCTTGGGCTGCGACCTGGTGGTCGCCTCCGACACGGCCCGTTTCTCACAGATCTTCGCCAAGCGCGGCCTCTCGGTCGACTTCGGGTCGTCCTGGCTCCTTCCCCGGATGATCGGGCTCCACCGGGCTAAGGAGTTGGCCTACTTCGCCGATATCATCAGCGCGGCCGAGGCGGCCGAGTTCGGGATCGTCAATCGGGTGGTTCCGGCGGCCGAGCTCGATGCCTTCGTCGATGACTGGGCCCGTCGCCTGGCTGCCGGTCCGCCGCTGGCCCTGTCGATGACCAAAACGATGCTCAACAATTCCTTCGCTGTGTCCATGGACCAGGCGTTGGAGGACGAAGCCCGCTCGCAGTCGGTGAACTTCGCCTCGGAGGACACCTGGGAGGCGCTCAAGGCGTTCACCGAAAAGCGAGATCCCACCTTCCAGGGGAAGTAGGGCTGCCGTAGGGCCTGGGAGCGCTCCAGGGGCCTGATGGGGGTGCCGACAGCCTTGCCGGACCGCTCAGACTCGCCGGACCGGTCACAGCCTCGCCGTCCCACCACTGGCGGAGGCCGGTCGCCCCGTGTCGGACCAGGCCTCGGATGGCTGTGTCAGACCCCCTCGATACGGTGCGGTCAGTGCCTCGAGCGGCCGGCAGCATGCTGGGATCATCGCCCAGCTCGGCCCTCCACGAAACGGATCCGATCCTCTGCCTCGGCCGTCGTGTCGAGACGTCGCGGGATCGGACAGTGTTGACGGGAGGCGTCATGATCGCCACCATTCCTTCCGCCGTCCTCGTCGGCGTGGACGGGACTTGCGTCTCGGTCGAGGTGCATGTCAGTAACGGGTTGCCCGGCTTCACCGTCGTCGGTCTTCCCGACGCCGCGGTGCGTGAGTCTCGCGACAGGGTACGAGCCGCCCTGCTCTCCAGTGGGTTGCCCTGGCCCCTACGGCGGGTAACAGTGAACCTGGCTCCTTCTGGCGTCCGAAAGGGCGGCGCCGGTCTCGATCTCCCCATTGCCATCGGGCTGCTGGTCGCGTCGGAAGAGCTCGATCGTCAAGCCGTCGATGGCCTGGCGTTCGTTGGCGAGCTGGGACTGGACGGCTCGTTGCGAGGGCTGACCGGCATGGTCGTCCTGGCCGAAGCACTACGCGGCCACACGTTGGTGGTCCCTGAGGCCAGCGCCAACGAGGCCCGCCTTCCCGACCACGGCGACGTGCGCGCTGCGGACCATCTTCGGCCGTTGGTCGAATGCCTGGCCGGTCGCCGACCGTGGCCACGTCGGCGTCCGCATCCAAAAGGGGGTCCAGACCCTCAGGCTGGGCGAGGGTGTCCGGACGATCGGGGTGACCTGGCCGACGTGATCGGCCAGCCCTTCGCCCGTCGAGCTCTCGAGGTGGCAGCAGCGGGAGGCCACCATCTCCTCTTGGTCGGACCACCGGGGTCGGGAAAGACCATGCTGGCCACACGACTGCCTGGGCTTTTGCCCGACCTGGACCGTACGACCGGTCTCGAGGTCAGCCGTATTCATTCGGTTGCCGGCCTTCCCCTTCCCGGCAATGGCCTGGTCGAGCGCCCGCCGTTTCGTGCGCCCCATCATGGTGCCTCTTCGGTGTCGATGATCGGCGGCGGCACCGCATGGATGCGGCCCGGCGAGATCAGCTTGGCTCATGGTGGAGTCCTGTTTCTCGACGAGATGGGGGAGTTCCCCACCACTGTTCTCGATGCGCTGCGCCAACCCCTGGAAGAGGGACACGTTCGGGTCAGCCGGGCGCGTGGGACCGCCACCTTTCCCGCCCGGTTGCTCCTGGTCGGGGCCATGAACCCCTGCCCGTGTGGCGAGGGCGGCCTACCCGGGACGTGCCGCTGCTCGTCGTGGTCGAAGGATCGCTACGCACGCCGGCTGTCGGCTCCGCTTCTCGATCGATTCGATCTCGCCATTCGCGTCGATAGACCCTCGGTAGACGATCTCATTAGCGGCCGACCGGGTGAACGCACCCAGGCGGTGGCGGAGCGGGTGGCCGAAGCCAGGTTGCAAGCAGCTCGCCGTGGAGTCCGAGCCAATGCCGAGCTTCGAGCGGCCGATCTGGACGAGTCTGCGCCGATGGCCGACGGAGCGGCGGCAGTGCTGGAGCTGTGCCTCCGAGACGGAAGTCTGACCGCTCGTGGTCTTCATCGGGTTCGGCGCATCGCTCGAACTGTGGCGGACCTCGACGGCGCCGGAATCACGGTCCAGGCGTCGCACGTCCATGAGGCGCTCGTCTTGCGCTCCCGCCGCGGCGCGTTGCTCGGGCACGCAGCATGACCGGGCTCCTGTCCGCCGAGCATCCAGCGAGCCACCCCGAGCTCGAGGCTGCCTGTGCCGCTGCCTTGGTCGGGCTGCCCGGCATGACCCCGGTGCGGTTGGCAAAGGTCCTGAGCGACCTGGACCCGGTCCGAGCGTGGCAGGCACTGGCTTGCGGCCGACATCCGGCTGACAGGCAAGGTCGATTCAGGATTGCGGCCCGAAACACCGATCCACGGATCGTGGCCGAGGAGTACGACAGGGCCGGGGTGACCGTGCACCTGCCATCGTCACCCGGGTACCCCACCACCTTGCGGAACGACCCCGGTGCACCTGCAGTCCTCTTCTCGCGGGGCACACCCTCGGCCATCGAGGGTCGTCCACGGGTGGCCATCGTGGGCACCCGGTCGGCCACTGCCTACGGCCTTCAAATGGCATCTGAGCTGGGACGCGACCTGGCTGCGACCGGAGTCGTCGTGGTCTCGGGTCTGGCCCTAGGCATAGACGGTGCCGCCCACGCCGGCGCCCTGCGAACGCGGAGGGATGATCCGGCTCCGCCTGTCGCCGTGGTGGGCACAGGACTGGATGTCGTCTATCCGAAAACCAATGAAACGTTGTGGCGCGAGGTCGAAGAGCGCGGCGTTGTCTTTTCGGAGGCAGCTTTGGGTACCACCCCTCGGTCCCGCGTGTTCCCGGCCCGCAATCGAATCATCGCCGCCCTTTCGGACGTCGTGGTCGTGGTGGAGTGCCAGCTCGGCGGGGGAGCCCTGTACACGGCCGAAGCGGCAGCTCGCCGTTCCATCCCGGTGTGTGCCGTCCCTGGTTCAGTGCGGAGCCCGGCGTCAGCAGGTACCAACGGGCTGCTGGTCGACGGGTGCACTCCCGTCCGGGACGTCGACGACATCTTGACGGCGGTGGCACTGGCCCGATGCGGAAGAGACGCCCCGAATCCGGCCACGCAGTCCTCGACGTTCGTCGCCGCCAAGGGGCGTGACCGCTCGCACAACGAGTCAGCCATTTCGTCTCCACCAACCAGGTCGACACGAGGGACCCGGGCTGTTCCGCCAACCCGGGCTGCGCCATCGACCCGATCTGCTGCATCGACCCGATCTGCTCCATCCACCCGACCTGGTTCATCTGGTCCGGGTGCCGTGCAGCAGTCCTTCGATCAAGTTGAGCTGGGTGACGATCCACGCGCCGTACTGGCCGCGCTCGAGAGCTCGCCCACGACTATGGACACGATTCTCCGGCGAAC
>JAUTXB010000210.1 GCA_030838245.1 Acidimicrobiaceae bacterium | reverse complement strand
CGGCTCGTTGAGCGCGCCGGGGTGGCCAAGGCAACCCTCTACGCGCTGTTCGGGAACAAGGATGGGCTCGTCCGCGCCTATCTGACTGAACGCCACGACCGCACCCGCGAGCGCATGACCCGAGAGCTCGCGGCCCGCTTCCATACCCCCCGCGAGCGCCTCCTCGGCGTCTTCGAGGTCCAGGGCCTCTCGTTCACCGAGCCCGGCTTCCGCGGCTGCGCCTTCATCGGGGCCAACGCCGAGTCGTCGCCCGGGAGCAGCGTCGAGGAAGTCACCGAGGACTACCGCAGCTGGGTTCACTCCTTGTTCGTCGGCCTGGCCAGGGAGGCCGGGGCAACCGACCCCGACGGTCTCGCCCGGCAACTCATCCTGCTCTACGACGGCGCCGGGATCTCCGCCTGGATGGACCACGACCCCAGCGTTGCCGATGCGGCCCGCACCGTTGCCGCCACTTTGATCGACGCCGCGATTCCAGGCGACCGATAGCGAGCAGTTCGGCACCCGGAACAGCTAGAGGATCCATCGAGCCGGCCGGCCCCCGATGTCGCGGGACATCGATGACAACGTCTCGACTAGAACTGTTCTGTGGCGCCCACTCAGTCCAGTCCGTCACCCTCTGGCCACACAGCGGTAGGCGGTAACATGGCCGACAACATCGGGCACTTCTCCAATTCGGACCGCCGACACAGCTCGCTCGGCTATCTCGCACGGATCGCCGCACGAAACTAGTGACAGCCGGTCGTGGGTTGGTCACGCGGTCGTCCTGTCACCGACCAGACTCGGCGATGCTCACGACTTCTTGCGGATGCCTTCCTGCCATATCAACTTCAGCATCGAGGGATTGGCGCTCGGCGTGGCCACTGCGATCGCACAGCGCACATACGAATCACCGACGACCTGACGTAGCAGGCAATCTGCCAAGTCGATCCGGGCAGTGAATCGATGGGCGATGTGGTCGATGGCGATGCTGTAGGCAGATACGTCCGCTGCCTCGAACAGCCCAGACGGTCGGACGATGGTCCAGGAGAGATCACTTTCGGACACCATAGATTCCATCCGCCGCATGTCGTCATACACGGTTTTGCCGAGCTTGTTAACGACGTAGGGCTGCATGACCTTCTCGAAAATGAATCCGCCGACCGGCTCGGGGTTTGGACTCATCGAACTGGAGGAAACGCACACAAACCGCTTGATGTCGGCGGTATGCATACCGGCGATGATGTTGGTGGTGCCATCCGAATAAACACTGATGGGCGTCTTGGCGAATGGAACGCCAAGCGTCGAGACGACAGCGTCCGTACCATCGATTACCGACTCCACAACGGTCGCATCGTGGACATCACCCCCGACGACTTCGAGGTGCCGGTGCTCGATCGGGAAGGCATCCGGTCGGCGAGTGAAGGCGACTACACGGTGGTCCTCGTCAAGTGCCATCTGGGTCAGGAGGCGCCCGGTCGGACCATTGGCTCCGAACAAAGCAATCTTCATGATCAGTTCCTTTCGATTGGCACCCCGAACATACGTACGAGGTGTCTACGTCATTAAGGACGAGACCGATGCCAACTATGTGACAACGCAAGGGAGCTGAGCGGGTGCGACCATTCCGGGGGAGGTGGATATACAGCTTTTGGCCGAACGCCAACCACTTTCCATGGCCTGCCGTCAGTGATTGACGGCGACGGCCGAGTAATTCACCGGGAAAGGTAGGGCGGTGGCGGAGCTTGCGCCGATTTGGTAGGCCCCGATGCGCAAATCTTGGAAGGACGTACGTATCTGTCCAACCCCTCCGAAAAATACCGACTGGCCGCTTGGTGACCAGGTGGCGAAGCCGTAGGGCTCGCCGAACTGCCCGGTGGATTTGCTTACTGGACTCACCTTGCCCGTACCTACGTCGATGAGCGCAAGCTGCATCGTGTCGTTGGTCAACTTTGAGTAGACCAGGGTGAAGGCGGCAAGCGTCTTGCCGTCAGGAGAGAATGCACCGCCACCCATGAAGCCTAGGCCGCCCGGTGGAGCGATCACCCGATCGAGTCCCGTGGTCAGGTCGGTCAACACGAGCTGACAGTCCCCTCCTGGGTAGAAGCAGTGGCCTCGCAACTCTCGCAGCCACGCAACGGTCGTGTGTCCGTCAGCTGTCGTGGTGTCGATCAAGCGGGCGCCCAGGTCCAACACGTCACTTATCGAGCCGGTCATCGGGTTCCAGATGGCCACGGTCGGCGAGACGGTTGGCGAGGCGCTCGGGCTAATAGGGGCGATCACCTTTTGGACAACGATCCCCTCCGTGGTGGCCCTCGGCGGCGAGGAGATCCAGTACCCTTGGGGTGTTCGCCACGGTCCCCCAAGATCCTTCCCGGTCGTGGTGATCAGATGGACATTGTCTCCGTCGGGTTCTGCGGGTGAAACCGACGCTACGAATAGTCGGCCGGGGACCGTGGCGGGGAAGACGATCTGGCCGTTTGTGATCTTGGTCGCCCGGTACCGAGGGCGGTCAAGTCGATAGATCCCATCTGCTTCTCCGACAAAGAGGGAGTTGCCGACCCGGACGATCGCACAGCCACCACACCCCAACATGATCGGACCACCAAGCCTGCGAACGGTACCGGAGACCGCGTCGCCGAGCACCAACTGCGTGGCGTTTCTAGAGCTTCCGACGGTTCGGCCCGCATTCCCTGCCCAGACCAGGTCCGCCATCTTTCCCGCGCGGGACGCACCGGCGCTCTGTACCAACGCCCAGGTGCCAGTCCCTGCGAAAAGCACGACCGCGAGGCCGAGCGCTACCCGGCGGCGGCGTCGCACCCCACGAGGCACGGCCTCCCGCC
Source organism: Acidimicrobiaceae bacterium (assembly GCA_030838245.1). Next base: position 6,969 of record JAUTXB010000210.1, on the reverse strand, counting down.
GTGATCCTGCCAGCGGTAGGGCCAAGTTGACCATGAACTCAATCGTGGGCGTGACCCTTGTTGCTGTCAAGGGTTCTGCAAGTGTAAACATCGGCCGACAATGTACGCGCTCTCGCAATGCAGGCCCCGCGAGATCTGGGAGCGGGGAAGAGGCCCGTTCCGAACGGAGTCCGGATGCTCAGATGGTCAAGCGGCTTCGGCCGGTTCGAGGGTGACTTGGCGCAATCGGGCCACTTCGGCTCCAACGCTCGCTGCCCGATCATCGTCATCATTTGGTACATCGGCGTACACCACGAGTCGAGACTCCTCGACGGACCTTCTCACTGCGGGGTGCAACGAATCGACGCCACATGACGTCTACTGCTGCATCGGGTAGGACCTGCGTCGGATCGCGGTGGGAACCCGGCGGCAACGCGTGCTCACGAGCCAGGATGCGCCCGCGCTTCACCTAAATTTATTTGGTAGAGGGTATGGCACTGAATGTTGGTGTTGTAGAGCTCGAACGGCAGCACAGGTTGGGAAATAGGGGGGGGGTGAGTTCGATTCCAGGCCAAGCACCGTTGGCCTTGTCCAAATCGCCAAGTCCGATCCGTCGGTATAGCAGGAGGCTGCCAAATAGGTGGCCGACCGGAAGCAGGACCTATTGGCACGCGCTGGGTTCCGCAAGATGAGTGCTGAGCAATCACGACGGGAGTCGTTCGTTCAGGCATATCACGACTGCTTGGTTTCGAGCGCGATCGAGAGATGAGGTGACCATGAACGGACTTGAGGGCAAGGTGGCGCTCGTGACGGGCGGAAGCCGGGGAATTGGAGCGGCGATCGCTCGGCGATTGGCGCACGATGGTGCTGCAGTGGCACTTACCTATGCCAACAGCGCGGACAAGGCGCTGGCAGTAGCCGAGCAGATCGAGGCCGGAGGTCGGCAGGCATTGGTCATCAAGGCCGACAACGCCGATCCCGCTGCTGCTGTTGCGGCGGTGGAGCAGACCGCGCTGGACCTAGGCCGGATCGACATTCTGGTCAATAATGCCGGGATCTTTGCCGGTGGGGCCCTCGAAGACGCGACGGTTGAACAGTTGGACCTCACGTGGGCAGTCGACGTCAGGGCTGTGTTTCTGGCTTCCCAGGCTGCAGCCAGGCACATGAACGAAGGCGGACGCATCATCAATATCGGCAGTGCCTTGGCCGATCGTGTTCCCGTGCCGGGACTGACTCTCTATGCCATGTGCAAGTCGGCGTTGACAGGCCTCACCAAAGGTCTCGCCCGCGACCTCGCACCGAAGGGGATCACGGTCTCCGTCGTGCAGGGAGGCCTGATCGATACCGACATGAATCCTGAGGACGGCCCGGCCGCGGAGTTCCTACGGGGCGTTCCCGCCCTCGGTCGCTACGGCCGCGTCGACGACATCGCTGCCACCGTTGCCTACCTCGCTGGTGACGAAGCCCGCTACATCACCGGCACGGCGATCACGGTCGATGGCGGCTTTGCCGCCTGAACACTCCGTCGCTGGCGATTCTTCGCCGAGGACAGTTAGGTCGTCGCAGGGCCTTGGGGCGAGTGAAGAATCCTCCGCACTCGGATCGTCATCCTTCGCGCACGGATCGCGCACGAAAATGGCGCTAGGCCGCCGGACGGCTATCGCGATTCGGCCGTTGGCGCCGACTTCCCAATGCCATGTGTGACTCCTTGAGAATCGCGGTAGTACTGACGCCAGATAAGCCGGTAGACGCGGGTCCAGCGGGGAACCGATCGCAGGACGGGAATGAATGGGACCAGAACTAGCACCAGGGTTAGGAGCACCATGATCCCCCAGACTTGGAGGTCGGCGTTTGGAGAGGTCTTCATTGGTGGGACTTGGTACCACGCCGTGTAAAGCCACAGCCATGCTTGCCCCGGGTAGCTTCCCGTCTCGTTCATCATCCCCCACTGAGAACCCTGTAGGTGCTGAGCTTGCCCGCGGTTCGCCAAGTAGGTGCCGTCCGCGAGGAACAAGAGAGGCTTGGTGTAGTTGGTCCCGTAGAACTGGGGAGACCCGAGCAGAGCACCGTCAAGGGCGCCACTACGCGCCATCGACGTGAGCGTGCTGATCATTGGTTGCACCGGTCCGTAGGCGCCCGATGGAATCGTCAGCGTGCCGTCGGTAAAGGTCGCGTTGACCACTGCCTTCTCGTAGGCGGTCGTCCAGTCTGCTCGCTGTGCCTGCGAAGCGGAGGCGTAACGGGTGATCGCCGCATCCAACGCCGGTCTACCGGGAAGTGTCTGGAGCGGAGCGATGACGTAGTCGTCCGCGGTGTTGATTGGGTGACGGACACCAAACCAGCGTTCGGGCGAGAAGGGCCCGATCGATTGTGTAGCTCCAGGGTCGGACGTGTTGTACGGCGGCCCATACGTCGCGCTGGCACTCGTCCCGTCGAGCTCGGTGATGGCAGTTTGCGCGAAGTCGACCGGGTCAGCAGTTGCCCACGAACGCACAGTTGCCGGATGATCGTCTGGCGAGGAGAAAACCACGGCCAGCAATGCGATCAGCACAGCCACAACCAGGAGAGCGGCCAAAAACTCCTTCACGAGATCGTATGGGACGTACCTTCCCCGCCACTCTTCTACGTCGCGGTCAGGCTTGAAGCGCCGGGAGTGCGGAGGGCGCCGGGGTGCTGTCATAGCAGTCATGACCGATCCTCCGTCGGCGCGGCTTCTGCCGCCGAAGTCCGGTCTGCCCTAGTGATGCCCTCCTCGGGTGGAGCAAATGGCGGAACGACGCCACGAAGGCGCACCAGCAATACGTGGCCGGCCACGAGGATCCCGAGGACCAGGGGAAGTAGCAGGACGTGCCACATCAGCATCTGACCGAAGTTGAGGACGTTGAACACTGCCCCGGCACCGGATGAGTTGATCCCATCCTTCGCCTGTGTGGCGATCCATTGCGAGTCGAAGTTCTGCTGGGACAGATATCCGGTGAAGGCGGCGCCAATCGAGACGACGAACGCGACCACGCCCGTGATCCAAGTCGCACGCCGACGTCCGCGCCAAGCAGCCATGAAGAACTTGCCCCACAAGTGGATAACCATGACGAAGAAAAACACCTCCACGCTCCAAAGGTGCAGGGAGTTGACGAAGAGCCCCACCCTTGAGACGTGCCACCATGACGGCCCGAAGATTGCCAACACCACTCCGGTCAGAATGACGACGACCAGGGATGCGAGTGTGAGGACTCCGAAGACGTATATCCACGACGCCACATAGGAGGGCTGGCGATCGGGCATGAGACGCTCGGGGGGCAGCGCTGCTACGGCGGCATGACGCAGCTTGGCCGTCAACTGGTCGGCGTCCTCGGACGGCTCCTGAGTTCCGTCCAATGGGGTCTCGGTCTTCGTAGTCATTGGTCACGGTTCCCATGACGACGGAATGGGATCAGGATCGCAGCAGCGAAGACAACCACCATGACTGCTATGAGGACTAAGTTGGCCACCGACATCTGTATGAAGCCCCAGTGGATGTAGTGACCTGGCCCGGTCAGATTGACGAGACTCCCGACCATTTGGCCCATTACGCCTATAATCGTCTGTATAGTGCACGACCTCCTGGCTTCAGATTAGAGATCAGCGCGAATCGCAACTAGGGCCGAAGGTCCTTTCATCCGGCGCACGAAATTCCGGCGTGTTCGGATGAAGGCGTTGGCGCGACAGGCGGAAGTCAGAGCGAGATGTGACCTTCGGCCCTGGTTCCCAGACGCTCGGTGCGGGATGCTTGAAAGGTGTTCACCAATCGGCACGCCGTCGCGAGCTTGGATCTCGATGAGTGCCGACGACTCCTCGGTACCCAACTACTCGGACGACTCGCGCTCAGCGTCGGGGCACTCCCCGCCGTTGTGCCGGTCTTCTACCACCTTGCGGAGAATCAGGTGGTGTTCGCAGTCGAGACAGATGAGCTGTACACGGCGCTTTTGGACAATATCGTGGCCTTCGAGGTGGATCGAATCGACGTCGTAGCCCAAGAAGGCTGGGTGGTGGTGGTAGTAGGCCGATCGGAACCTCTGGGGGGCGACGCTCTAATTGGTCTCGGACGACGGGGAGCGCCGTCCTCCACGATCGCCGCGCGGCACGTCGGCGTCAGCCTCGACCGCCTTTCGGGCTTCCGGAGCGACGGGGCCAGTGAGCGGCGTTACAGCTGAGCGGACGGCACGCTGCCTCACTGAGGAAGGCATGCTGCTTCTGAAATTGCCTCGGTGGGGGCCGATAGGTCACAGCCCGCGTGCTGAACGTTGCGCTCGGCGCTCTTCGAGTCGAGCGGCATACGCGGCGGCCTCAGCGCGATGGCCCATCCCGAGCTTGGCCAGCAGGTTGGAGACGTAGTTCTTGACCGTCTTTTCTGCCAGGTACAGCTCGGCTCCGATCTCCCTATTGGTCTTCCCTGCGGAGATGAGCTCCAAAATCTGGCGCTCACGTGGCGTCAGCTGGCCGAGGCCGGCATTCTCGACCGGGGTTCCCCGAAGTACCTCCATGAGCCGGGCCGTGGCGGCCGGATCGATCAGCGACTTGCCGGCAGCGACGGCGCGGATTCCCTCAACCAGGTCCCGGCCGCGGATCTGCTTGAGAACGTAGGCCGAGGCGCCGGCCATGACCGCGGCTAGATGAGCCTCGTCGTCGGCATAGGTGGTGAGCATGATGCAGGCCACCTCGGGGTGGCCGGCGCGGATCTCCCGGCACACCTCGATCCCATTGCCATCAGGAAGGCGTACGTCGAGAACGGCCACGTCAGGGCGAGTGGCCGGTATCCGAGCCAACGCCTCGGCCGCGGTTCCTGCTTCGCCCACGACCGTCAAGCCGTCAGCCATCACCAGACTCCGGATTCCATCCCGGACGATCTCGTGGTCATCGAGGATGAACACGCCTATGGTCACCAACCCAGTCTGCACGATCGAGAGGTGTAGGGAGCTCCGGCCGCCAAAATGAGAAGATGCGAGGGTGCCCTACCACCTCATCGGTGATCCTGACCAACTTCAGGCCCTCCTCGACGCGGTGCTGTTCATCGAGTCCGACGTCGAGCTGCCTGCGGTGCTGCGCCATGTTGTCGAAGTGGCGTGCACTCTGGTCGACGCCCGCTACGGCGCGCTGGGAGTGATCGATGAGACGGGCAAAAGCCTGTCGGAGTTCGTCACCGTCGGCTTTGACCCGGAGACGATCGATACAATCGGCGACCTTCCCCAAGGTGACGGAATCCTCGGCCTGCTGATCCTCGACCCGAACCCCATCCGACTGGCCGACCTCTCTCTCCACCCAGACTCTGCCGGATTCCCGCCAGGCCACCCGCCGATGCGGTCGTTCCTCGGCGTACCGGTCAAAATCGGAAGCCGGGTCTTCGGCAACCTCTACCTGACCGAGAAACAGGGGGCGGACGAGTTCTCCGAGGCCGACAAAGAGCTGATCAGCGCCCTGGCCAGTGCCGCCGGGATCGCGGTGGAGAACGCCCGCCTGCATGTTCGAGTACGCAGCCTCTCCGTCGCCGCCGACCGGGAGCGAATCGCCCGCGACCTCCATGACACCGTCATCCAGCGCCTCTTCGCCACCGGACTGGCCCTGCAGTCGAGCCTGCCTCTCGTAGAGAACCCCGAGGTCAGCGAGCGCATCGAGGCCGCCATCGCCGACCTCGATGACACGATCCGCCAAGTGCGGACCACCATCTTCAGCCTCGAGCCGGCCCCGCTCGGCGAACAAGGCGTGAGGGCCAGAGTGCTCGAGATCTGCGCCGAGTCCGGTCGTAGCCTCGGATTCGAGCCCGAGGTCCATTTCGCGGGTCCGATCGAACGTCAAGTATCCGACAAGGCGGCCACCGAGATGATGTCGACACTGCGAGAAGTACTTTCCAATGTGGCCCGCCATGCCCGGGCAAGCCGGACAGTGGTCGAGTTGTCCGTGGACGACGGCCTGCACCTGTGGGTCTCGGATGACGGTGTCGGCGTGGATCCCTCTCGCCGTTCGGTGGGCAATGGGCTGTCGAACATGAACCAACGGGCCAAGGCGCTCGGGGGCTCATTCGAGTTGGGGCCGCGCCCGGGGGGCGGCACGGAAGTCAGCTGGCGGGTGGCGCTCGCTTAAGGTCGCCTGGGGGCGATAAGGCTTACTCGCTCGCCCGAGCCCGTGATCCGATCCTCCCGTGCTCGTGCGGTCAACCACGCGGGATGCCCGCGGACCGTCGGTCAGTGGACCGGCAGCGCTGTGGTTGGCGCTCGAGGTGACACCTTCTTGACCCGGTTCTTGCCGTGGACGAGACCCGACACCATGGGGAGGGCGAATCTGTCCAGACCGAAGTAGCCAGCATTGCGCCACGCCATGATCAACAAAAGGGCGACGACGGCGTACGCCGGGTTCACTCCGGCAGTGCCCGAAAACATGTAGACGAGATTGAGGCCAAGGCCGGCGATGGCCGCCGCACCGGTAAACAGGCCGATGATCAGCAGAACTCCGACCGCCACCTCGCTCAGTGCCACCAACTTGGCGATCCAGGAGGCGTTGGGAACGACGAAGTTGTGCAAGAACCCTGCCCACCAGCCATAGGACGCACCACCCTTGCCCGTCGCCGATCCGGTGAGCCCCGCCGTTGCGAATCCCTTCACAGCCGCCCCACCGCCGTTCCAGAAGGCCGCGTTCTCGCTACCCCACAGCTTCTGGTAGCCGGCGTTGAGCCATTCGTAGCCAAGCCAGAGTCTGGCGACGAGCCAAATGATGCTGGCCGCCTTCGAGCGGAACAGCCAGTCCGCAACCTTGAGATTCCTGCGGCCGGACACCGGTGTGCCGACCGGGCTCCCGGGTCTGTCACCCCCCGTTGTCACTGTCCCCTGCAAAGATCCCACACTCATGTCATCTCCTCGTTCCGGCTCGGCCGCTTCGGTATAACGGCACCACCACAACCTTGTCCTTCCAACGTCCGAGGAGGCAGGGCCGAAGGTCCCAGATCGAGCAGGGCCGAAAGTC
>JAUTXB010000179.1 GCA_030838245.1 Acidimicrobiaceae bacterium | reverse complement strand
CCCAAGGGCCGGCGGGGGGCGCTGTCCATGCTCCAGCAGTGGATGATCACGGTCGGGATCCTCTCCGCCTACATCGTGGCCCTCGTCATCCTGAGAGTCGCACCGGGCAGCGCCGGAACGGTCGGTTGGCGCCTCATCCTCGGCATCGGCGCCGTCCCGGCCCTCATCGGCTTGGTGTTGCGGACCACCATGCCCGAGTCCCCTCGGTGGTTGATGCGCCAAGGTCGGTATGACAAGGCCAGAGAGGCGCTGTCCAGCTTCGGGGTCGAGGTGTCGAGCAAGGCCATCGAGAGCACCGCCCGCCTGCTCTACCGGGAAGACGTGGAGCAGAGCCAGAAGCAACGGAGCGCGTGGACACCCGGAGTGAAACGGGCTCTCCTGGTCGTCTGCGTCTTCTTCTTCTTCCAGCAGGTCACCGGCATCAACGTCCCCCTCTATTACGGCCCCCACCTGCTCGGCCCCATCTTCCAGGGCGGGAGCTCGTCTGTGGTCGCCAGCACTACGGCCGGTGTCGAGGTGACGGCCATCATGACCGCCGTGAACGTGGCTGCCACCTACTTCGCCTTCCGTTTCATCGACCGGTTGGGCCGGCGCAAGTTGGCCATCGGCGGCTATTTGGGGATGGCCGTCTTCGCCGTCGTGGCCGCCGCCGGCTTGGGCTTCCTGTCCGGCACGGCCAAGCTCGTCTTGGTCATGGTGGGACTCGACTTCTTCATCGCCTCTTTCGCCGTGGGCGTCGGCGGGACCGGCTGGCTCCTCCAGGGTGAGGTCTTCCCCACCGCGGTGCGGGGCACGGCTGCCTCGACGGGTGCCAGCGTCGACTGGCTGGCCAACTTCGCCCTCATCGAGGTCTTCCCGGTGTGGAACTCTTCGATTGGCCTCGACTGGGTGCTCGTCTGTTTCGCCGTTCTCTGCCTCATGGCCATTGTCTTCGTGTACCGCTTCTTGCCCGAGACCAAGGGGCTGTCGGTCGAGGAGGTGGTGCGCACCTTCGAGCGCGAGGCGGAGTCGTCGGGGTCTCGATCGACTCGGCCGAGGACCGCCGCTCCGGCGCCCGGCTGACCGAATCGATCTGGATAGGATCGATTCACACGTTGGAGGGAAATCTCATGGGCATCCGCCAGGCGTTTCACTCGTGGCCCGTCGTCAAGCAACTGACCGGGGCCGATCCGTCGGGGCGCGGCGCGGCCGTCCAGTCGGCGCCCACCGCAGGCCTGGAGCCGAGGACCAAGACCGCGGACGAGGTGGTCAAGAGCGTCTGCCCGTACTGCGCGGTGGGCTGCGGCCAGCGGGTCTACGTGACCGACGGCAAGGTCGTCCAGATCGAGGGGGACCCCGACTCGCCCGTTTCCCGAGGCCGGCTGTGTCCCAAGGGCTCGGCCAGCGAGCAGCTGGTCAACAGCCCGAGCCGACTCACCAAGGTCAGGTACCGACGGCCCTACGGCACCGAGTGGGAGGAGCTTCCCCTGGACCGGGCCATGGCCATGGTCGCAGACCGGGTCGTCGAGAGCCGGGCGCGGACCTGGCAGGACGCCGACCAGCACGGCAACACCCTGCGGCGCACCCTCGGGTTCGCCAGCCTGGGCGGGGCCACGCTGGACAACGAAGAGAACTACCTGATGAAGAAGTTATTCACCGCCCTCGGGGCCATCCAGGTGGAGAACCAGGCCCGCATATGACACAGCGCCACGGTGCCCAGTTTGGGTGCCTCGTTCGGTCGTGGGGGAGCCACGTCTTTTCAACAGGACCTCCAGAACTCTGACTGCATCGTCATCCAGGGCTCCAACATGGCCGAGTGCCATCCGGTCGGCTTCCAGTGGGTGATGGAGGCCAAGGCGCGCGGCGCCACCGTCATCCACGTCGACCCGCGGTTCACACGGACCTCGGCGCTGGCCGACCAACACGTGCCCCTGCGGGCCGGCAGCGACATCGTCTTCCTCGGCGGGATCGTGAACTACATCCTGACCAATGAGAAATACTTCCGCGACTACGTCGTCCCCTACACCAACGCCTCGACCCTGGTGGGCGAGGACTTCGTGGACACCGAGGACCTCGGTGGCATGTTCTCGGGCTACGACCCCGACACCGGAACCTATGACTCGAGCAGCTGGGCCTACCAGGGGCCGTCGGAACCGGCCGCCGCCGGTGGGCGTGAGACCGGCGACCAGAGCAGTGCCGGCGGGGACGTGTTCGGGAGCGGGGGCGCCCAGGTGCACGGCGGCGACCTGGAACGGGACGAGACCCTCCAGCACCCGCGCTGTGTCTTCCAGGTGCTGAAGCGACACTACGCCCGCTACACCCCAGAGATGGTCGAGGAGGTGTGTGGTGTGCCGGCCGAGGAGTTCAACAAAGTGTGCGAGGCAGTCACGGCCAACAGCGGCCGTGAGCGCACGACGGCCTGGGTCTACTCGGTGGGGTGGACGCAGCACTCGGTGGGCGTGCAGTACATCCGCGGCGCCGCCATCATCCAGCTCCTCTTGGGCAACATGGGCCGCCCCGGCGGCGGCATCCTCGCCCTCCGGGGCCACGCCAGCATCCAGGGGTCGACCGACATCCCCACGCTGTTCAACCTCCTCCCCGGGTACCTGCCCATGCCCAAGGCGGGCATCGACGACACCCTGGCCGACTACGTCGGATCGATCACCACCGAGGGCCAAAAGGGGTTCTGGAGCTCGGCCGAGGCGTACACGGTGAGCCTGCTCAAGAGCTACTGGGGCGATGCCGCCACCGCAGACAACGACTATTGCTTCGACTACCTGCCCCGGTTGACCGGGGACCACGGCACCTATGAGACGGCCATGTTGATGAACGACGACAAGGTCGACGGCTTCTTCGTGGTGGGCCAGAACCCGGCGGTCGGCTCGGCCCACGGCAAGCTCCAGCGGCTGGGCATGGCCAAGCTCAAGTGGCTGGTGGTGCGGGACTTTCAGGCGATCGAGTCGGCCACCTTCTGGAAGGACGGCCCCGAGATCGCCACCGGGGAGCTGAAGACCGAGGACATCGGGACCGAGGTCTTCTTGTTCCCCGCCGCCGCCCACACCGAAAAGGACGGCACCTTCACCCAGACCCAGCGGATGTTGCAGTGGCACCACAAGGCGGTGGAGCCGCCCGGCGATGCCCGCAGCGACCTGCATTTCTTCTTCCACCTCGGCCGGATGGTGCGAGATCGCCTGTCCGGCTCCGATCTGGAGCGTGACCGGCCCGTCAACGACCTGGTCTGGGACTACCCCGTCGACGACACGGGCGACCCCTCGGCCGACGCCGTGCTGCAAGAGGTCAACGGGCGGCACCTCACCGGCGAGAAGGCCGGCCAGATGCTCAGCAGCTACACCGAGATGGCCGCCGATGGCTCGACCGACGGGGGCTGTTGGATCTACACCGGTGTCTACGCCGAAGGGGTCAACCAGTCCAAGCGGCGCAAGCCCGGACACGAGCAGTCCTGGGTGGCCCCGGAATGGGGCTGGGCCTGGCCCATGAACCGGCGCACCCTCTACAACCGCGCCTCGGCCGACCCCGACGGGAAGCCGTGGAGCGAGCGAAAGGCCTACGTGTGGTGGGATGCCGAGGCCAAGAAGTGGTCCGGTCACGACGTACCCGACTTCCCGGTGACCACCGAGCCCTCGTACCGCCCGACGCCCGGCCAGGGCGGACCCGAGGGCCTGGCCGGGGACGACCCGTTCATCATGCAGTCCGACGGGAAGGGCTGGCTCTATGCGCCGAGTGGGTTGGTCGACGGTCCCATGCCCACCCACTACGAGCCGACGGAGTCGCCGCTGCGCAACGCCATGTATCTCCAGCAGGCCAACCCGACCCGCGAGATCTACCGGCGCGGCGACAACCTCATGAACCCGTCGCCCCCCGAACCGGGCAGCGAGGTCTTTCCCTACGTAGTGACGACCTACCGGCTGACCGAGCACCACACGGCCGGGGGCATGAGCCGGTGGCTCCCGTACCTGGCCGAACTCCAGCCGGAGTTCTTCTGCGAGGTGTCCCCGGAGCTGGCCGCCGAGCGCGAGCTCCAGCACCTGGGGTGGGCGACCATCGTCACCGCCCGGACCGCCGTCGAAGCCCGGGTGCTGGTCACCGACCGGATGGTGCCGTTGACCGTCGGCGGCCGCACCATCCACCAGATCGGGCTGCCCTATCACTGGGGGGTGGGTGCCGACGCGCTGGTCAGCGGCGACTCGGCCAACGACCTCCTCGGGGTCCAGCTCGACGCCAACGTCCACATCCAAGAGAGCAAGGTGGCCAGTTGCGACATCCGGCCCGGCCGCCGCCCCACCGGTCCGGCGCTGCTGGCCTACGTGGACGAGTACCGCCTCCGGGCGGGGATCACGCCCGAGACCGGCACCGCCCACCAGACGGTCGAGGAGGGGAATTGACCGACCTGTTCGCAGATCCGGTCGATCCGGCCCGAGCTGCGGGCTGGACGGACCCGCCCAGGCGGAAGGGCTTCTTCACCGACACCTCGATCTGCATCGGGTGCAAGGCCTGCGAGGTGGCCTGCAAGGAGTGGAACGGCGTCCCCGAGGACGGCCTCGAGTTCCTCGGATCCTCTTACGACAACACCGGTGCGCTCGGGGCCAGCACCTGGCGCCACGTGGCCTTCATCGAGCAGCCGACGTCGGCGCGGCAACAGGGCACGGGGCTGTCCGGGGCGCCGAGCGACCGGCCCGAGTTCCGGTGGCTCATGTCCTCGGACGTCTGCAAGCACTGCACGTCGGCCGCCTGCCTCGACGTCTGTCCGACCGGGTCGCTCTTCCGCAGCGAGTTCGGCACGGTCGTCGTCCAAGAGGACATCTGCAACGGGTGCGGGTACTGCGTGCCCGCCTGCCCCTTCGGGGTGATCGACCGGCGCATCGGCGAGAAGGGGGTCGTCAAGAACGCCGGCATCGCCCAGAAATGCACGCTGTGCTACGACCGCCTGGGTGAGGGCATGACGCCGGCCTGCGCCCAGGCGTGCCCGACCCAGTCCATCCAGTTCGGCGACGTCGAGGAGCTGCGCCAGCGCGCCGCGGGGCGCGTGGCCACCCTGTTGGAGGCCGGTGTGGGAAGTGCCCGGCTGTACGGCCACGATCCCGAGGACGGCATCGGGGGAGCGGGGGCCATGTTCCTCCTCCTCGACGAGCCCGAGGTCTATGGGCTGCCACCCGACCCGGTGGTCACCACCAGAGACCTCCCCGCCATGTGGCGTAGGGCCGGCCTGGCCGCCGCCGCGCTGTTGGCCGGGACGGTCGTCGCCTTCGCCCGGAACCGGTCATGAACGCACCGGCGGCCAACGGCAAACGGCCGGCCGGCGTCCCCCCGGTGGCCAGCGCGGCTCCCGGCACCGGCACCGGTCGTCGGCGCAAGGGCGGTCGCGGCGGTGGGGAGCGCACGATGGTCCCCGACGCCACGTTCACGTCCTACTACGGCCGTCCTGTCGTCAAGGCGTCCCCGTGGGCCGCCGACATCCCCGCCTACCTGTTCCTCGGCGGCCTGGCCGGCGGCTCGTCGCTGCTGGCCGCCGGGGCCGACCGCACCGACCGTCCCGCGCTTCGCCGCACCGGACGGATCGGCGCCATGGTGGCCATCACCGGTAGCCTCGTCGCCCTGGTCCACGACCTGGGGCGGCCCGAGCGCTTCGCCAACATGCTGCGGGTGGTCAAGCCCACCTCGCCGATGTCGATGGGGACGTGGCTCCTCACCGCCTTCGGCCCGGCCGCCGGCCTGGCTGGGGCGGGCGAGCTGAGCGGGCTGCTGCCGGCCCGATGGCGCGACACCCCGGCCATCCGATTACTGCAGGCGCTTACCCGGCCGGCGGGCGTGGCCGCAGCTGTGGTGGCCCCGGCCGTGGCCTCCTACACCGCCGTCTTGCTCTCGGACA
>JAUTXB010000175.1 GCA_030838245.1 Acidimicrobiaceae bacterium | reverse complement strand
GACATTGTCCGTTCAGTGCATTGACTTAGCGACCGCGTCAAGACGCGATCGCCCGCACTGGCTTTTGGCTATCACTATTCCGTTTTCAAGGAGCGACCAAGCACACGCCCAAAAGCGTTGGTGCCGGGAGTCCCAACAGGTTGGGCCGAAGCCCTTCCCTGTGGTGCCTGGCGAGGCCCTGACGGGCGTTCACCGGGACTGATAACTCTACATGGTCCTGCCTGGGGTGTCAATCGGGTCCGTGGGTCTCCGGGGGCGAATTACCTGCCCTCGGGACACATTCGGGTCTCCTGCCACCCACCAGCGCCATGCCACCTCGGTGGCCGACGTGATCCCGACCCGAGCTCCCGTCGCCGGGTGGTCGGGAGGTGGCATGCCGTCGTCGCGGAGCACGATAGCGCCTCCGCCCAGCAGGTCGGCCCCGTTGTCGGTGCCGGTGATCCCCAGCGCCTGACAGAGCTTGGCCGGCCCGCTGCACAGGTCTCGGTCGCGCCTGGCCGCCGGCCGGCTGGCCCGCATCTTCGCCACACCGGCCACCGGCGCGAGGGCCCGGAGGAGCACTGCGTGGCCCACCCCGTCGGTTGCGCACACCACATTGGCGCACCAGTGCATGCCGTAGGTGAAATAGACGTAGAGCCGACCGGGCGGCCCGAACATGACGGCATTGCGCTTGGTCTCGCCCCGATAGGCGTGGGAGGCCGGGTCCTCGGCTCCCCGGTAGGCCTCCACCTCGACGATCCTGCCCGCCCGGCCATCTCGGACCAGCACCTTATTGAGCAGCCACGGGGCAACGTCGAGCGAGTCCGCTTCCAGGGCACTGCGTTCCACCGGGCGGCCGTGCGCCTCGGTCCCGAGATCATCGGCCTCACCGGACTCATCGGTCCCATGGGCCTCACCGGCCACCTCTGCCCCTTTATTCACCTCGGGCAGGACGTCGGGGTTCGGTGACGCGTCCTCTGGTGGGACTGATCGATCGCCGGGCCGGCTCTGACTGGCGGTCAGGGAGTTCCGATCCTGTTCCGGTCGGACTCGACCCGATGGACGAAGCGCTCCAGCTGGACTTTCACCGGGATGGGCCCGGCTCCGCCCGGCGTGGTGCGACGGGTGACGGCCACGCCCGGCTCGAGCAGGGCGACCGCCTCGGTCCCCAGCGCGGGGTGGGCCTCGACCAGCTCGGCCAGGGGCACGTGGCGCTCGAGTGAGTCCCGAACCAGGCCGCCGACAATGGCGTGGGCCTGTCGGAACGGCGTCCCCTGCTCCACCAGCCACTCGGCCAGATCGACGGCGGCAGCTGCGGGCCCGTCGGCCGCCGCCTGCATCCGCCCCCCGTCGAACGACACGGTGGCCAGCAATCCGCCGAGGGCCGACAAGGCCAGCTGTGCTTGAGCCACCGAGTCGAACAGCGGCTCTTTGTCCTCTTGCAGATCGCGGTTGTAGGAGAGGGGCAAGCCCTTGAGGGTCACCAGCAAGCCGGTGAGGTTCCCGACCAAACGGCCCGACTTGCCCCTGGCCAGCTCGGCCACGTCCGGGTTCTTCTTCTGCGGCAACATGGAACTGCCGGTGGCGTAGGCATCGTCGAGGACGGCGAAGCCGAACTCCTCGGTCGACCACAGCACCAGCTCCTCGCCGATGCGCGAGAGGTGGATCCCCAGCAGGGCCAAGTCGAAGAGCGCCTCGGCCACGAAGTCCCGATCGGACACCGCGTCGAGCGAGTTCTCGAACCTCCCGGCGAAGCCGAGCTCGTCAGCCACGCCATCGGGGTCCAGAGGAAGGGATGATCCGGCGAGGGCCCCGGCACCCAAAGGGGACACATCCAGCCGGACGATGGTGGCGACCAGCCGGTCCAGGTCGCGGGCCAACGCCCAGCCGTGGGCCAGCAGGTGGTGGGACAGCAGCACCGGCTGGGCCCGCTGGAGGTGGGTGTAGCCGGGCAGGTAGGTATCGCCCGCCTCCTTGGCCCTCGCCAACAGGACCTCTTGGAGGGCGATGATCCCGGTCGCCACCTCGCGCAGGGAACGCTTGGTGTAGAGGCGGAGGTCGGTGGCCACCTGGTCGTTCCGGCTGCGGCCGGTATGCAGCTTGGCGCCGACGTCGCCGGCGAGCTCGGTCACCCGCCGCTCGATGGCGGTGTGGATGTCCTCGTCGTCAGGGACGAAGGACATGGTGCCGGCGACCAGCTCCCCTTCCACCTTGTCGAGGGCGGCGAGCAGGGTGGCCACCTCGTCGGCGTCGAGGATGCCGCCACGGCCGAGGGCGCGCACATGGGCCCGCGACCCGACCAGATCGTCAGTGGCCAGCTGCTGGTCGAAACTTAGGCTGACCGAGAAGGCCATGACCTCGTCGGCCGTGCCCCCGCCCAGCCGGCCGTGCCACAGGGTCATCAGGAACCGGTGCCGGTGGCCGGCGCGGCCAGGCTCGAGACAGGGGCTGGAGCGGCCGACCCCGGGGCAGCCGTTCCCGGCGCGGCGGAAGGCACCTGCTGGCGGGCCGACCAGGTGGCCACGCCCTGGCCCCACAGCTTGACGAAGCCGGCGGCGTCCTCGTGATGGAAGGTATCGGCCGCGTCGTAGGTGGCCAGCCCATAGTCGTAGAGGCTCACCGGGCTTCGACGGCCGACCACGAAGCACTTCCCGGGCTCGCAGCGCAGGCGCACCTCGCCGGTCACGTAGGTCTGCGATTCGACGAAGAAGGCGTCGAGCGCCTGCTTGAGCGGCGAGAACCAGAGGCCGTCGTAGACCAGCTCGGACCAGCGGGGCTCGAGGCGGGCCTTCTCGTGGTGGAGGTCACGCTCGAGGGTGAGGTCTTCCAGGTCGGCATGGGCCATCAACAATGCCAGGGCGCCGGGACATTCGTACGTTTCCCGGCTCTTGATCCCGACGCGACGGTTCTCCACCATGTCCAGCCGCCCGAACCCATAGGACCCGGTCACCTGGTTGAGCTCGGCGATGAGCACATCGGCATCGAGCAACCGGCCGTCTAGCGACACGGGCACACCGGATTCGAAGCCCACGACCACTTCGACCGGCTCGGTCGCCGTCTGTCGGGTCATGGTGTAGACGTCCTCGGGCGGCTGGTTCCAGGGATCCTCGATGACCCCGCACTCGATGGCCTTGCCCCACAGGTTCTCGTCGATGGAGTACGGCTTCTCCTTGGTCACCGACAGGGGGATGCCCCACGTCGCCGCGTACTCGATGCAGTCGGCGCGGGTCAGTCCCCACACCCGGGCCGGGGCCAGGACCTCGAGGTCGGGGGCGAGGGCGCGGGTGCCGACCTCGAAGCGGACCTGGTCGTTCCCCTTGCCCGTGCACCCGTGGGCCACGGCCCGGGCGTCGTGACGACGGGCCTCGGCCACCAGGTGACGCACGATCACCGGCCGGGACAGGGCGGAGACCAGTGGGTACTTGCCCTCGTACTTGGCGTTGGCCATGAGGGCAGGCACGCAGAAGTCCTGGGCCATCTCCCGGCGGGCGTCGACCACGGTGGCCTCGACCGCTCCGGCAGCCAGGGCCCGCTCTCGGATGGCGTCCCAGTCCGCTTCGTCAGCTTCGGCGTTCTGGCCGACGTCGACGGCGACGGCGATGACCTCTGCCCCCTCGTTCTCGATGAGCCAGCGGACGGCTACTGACGTATCTAGCCCACCGCTGTAAGCCAAGACCACTCGTTTTGCCACGGTCATCCTCTTTTCTTCGAACTGTTCGATCCGGCGTCGGACACCCGGGCCGCTTCGGTTGCTGCGTCTGCTGGGTTCGCTGGGTTTGCCGCGAGCACGGCGGGTAGCGGTATGCCGGCATTGTCGGCGAGGACGGCGCCCGAGGTGCCGGTCAGCGCCTCCAATCCGGAGACCGCAGCCAGACGGGCAGCAACGCCGGCTCCCCCGGCTGCCTCGGCCGCCACCACCAGCACCGTGTCGTCTCCGGCGACGGTGCCAATGACCCCGGGGAACCCGCTTCGGTCGAGTGCCGATCCTACGACATGGGCCGAGCCCGGCGGCGTGCGCAGCACCACCAGGTTGCCCGAAAACGCCGCTTCCACCACCCACTCGCCCAGAATCCGACGCAGGTGGTCCTCGGGAGCAACCTGATGGGACGGGAGTTCTGGTAGCGCATAGGCGGTATCGCCCCCGGGCAGGCGCACCTTGAGGGCCCCGAGCTCTTCGAGGTCCCGCGACACCGTCGCCTGGGTAGCCTCTATCCCCTCGCCGGCCAAGAGCTCGACCAGATGGGTCTGGCTTCCCACCGCCCTCGTTTCCAACAGCTTGGTGATGCGGTGTTGCCGCTGGTGCTTGGTCACCTTCATGCCCGACCTCCCGCGGTTTGGCTGTCGCCCCGTTTCAGCCAGGCCAGGAGCCCCCGCATGGCGTGCATCCGGTTGGCGGCCTGGGGCCAGATCCGGCTCTGCGGTCCGTCCACCACTTCGGCCGCGATCTCCTCGCCACGATGGGCGGGCAAGCAGTGCAACACGATGGCGTGGGGGGCTGCCTTTTTCATCAGCGGCTCGTCCACGGTGAACCCGGCGAAGGCCTCGATCCGGGCAGCAGATTCGTCTTCTTGCCCCATCGATGTCCAGACATCGGTGTAGACGGCGTCGGCTCCGGCCACCGCTTCGGCTGGATCATCGGTGACCAGACCCCTGCCGCCGAGGCCCTTGACCCGCTCGAGGTCGGCGTCGGTCGGCCCGTAACCCTTGGGTGCGGCCACGTTGACGGTGAGTCCCACCATGGCTCCGGCCAGTGCCAGCGACAGCCAGACGTTGTTGGCGTCGCCGATGTAGGCCACCGTCCTGCCTTCGAGCGAGTCCCCGAACTCGTGACGGAGGGTCAACAGATCGGCCAGGGCCTGACAGGGATGGGCCACGTCGGAGAGCAGGTTGACCACGGGCACGGGCATGCCGGCGGCATCGAGGGCGCCGGCCATCCGGGTGAGCGTCCGGTGGTTCATGACCCGGGCGCAGAGAACCGAGTGGTAGCAGGCCAAGGTGCGGGCCACGTCCTCGGCCGACTCCCGCACATCCAGCCCGACCTCGGCGCCCTGGATGTACACCGGGTGACCCCCGAGGGCGACGACGGCCATCTCCGTGCTGTTGCGAGTGCGGGCCGAGGGCTTCTCGAAAACCAGGGCCACCCCCTGGCCGGCCAGGGCCGGGGCCAGGGTGGCCGGGTCGACCTCGGCCAGGCTGAGGACGACCTCGAGCTCGGATGGCGTGAGGCTGTCGACGTCGAACACGTGCCGGGTAACCGTCATCGGCTCTCGCCCCCACCGTCTTGCATCGAGGCGAGCACCGGGCCCAGCAGGGCCAGCGCCTCGTCGATCTCGCTGTCGCTGACCAGCAGCGGTGGGGCCAGCCGGAGGGCGTCGGGTCGAGGGGCGTTGACGACGAGGCCGGCACCGAGCGCGGCGCGACAGGCCGCGGGGGCGAAGTCCCCGGTGAGCTCGGCTGCGAGCAGGAGGCCCTCACCCCGCACGCCAGTGACGTTGGGCAGCGAGGCCAGCCCCCGACCGAGCCTGCCTCCGGCCCGTCGGGCCCGCTCGGGTACGTTCTCGGCCTCCATCACGGCCAGCGTGGCCCGGGCGGCTGACATGGCCAGGGGCTGGCCGCCGAACGTGCTGCCGTGATCGCCGGGCACGAACGCCGCCGCTACTTCGGCCCGGGCCCAGCACGCCCCGACGGGCATCCCGTTCCCGAGCGATTTGGCCAGGGTGACCACGTCGGGCTCGATCCCCAGATGCTGAAAGCCGAACCACTGCCCGGTGCGGCCCAGACCGGTCTGGATCTCGTCCATGATCAACAAGATGTTCCGGTCGCTGCACAGCTGGCGCACCCCGGCGAGGTAGTCGGAGGACGGCACGATCACCCCGGCTTCGCCCAGTATCGGCTCGAGGATCACCGCCCCGATGCGGTTGGGATCACAGGCGGCATCCATGGCCTCGAGGTCGTCGTAGGCCACATGGTCGAAACCCTCGGGCATGGGAAGGAACGCCGTTTGCTTGTCTTGTTGGCCGGTCGCCGCCAAGGTGGCCAGCGTGCGGCCGTGGAAGGCGTCCCACGTGCTGACCACGCCGAACCGACCGGGCCCGGCCCAGCGCCGGGCCAACTTCAAGGCGCACTCGTTGGCCTCGGCTCCCGAGTTGCCGAAGAAGACCTGACCGCCGGCCCGCTCGATACCGCCGCCGATCAGTCGATCGATGGTCACGGCCACCTCGGGTCCGATGGTGTTCCCGAACAGGTTGGACACGTGCACCAGTGTCCGAGCCTGTTCGGCCACGGCGTCGGCCACGGCGGGATGGGCATGTCCGAGCGAGGTGACGGCCAGACCCGACAGGAAATCCAGGTAGCTCCTTCCATCAGTGTCGAACAGGCGCGTGCCCTCGCCCCGGACGAAAGTGACCGGTGGCTCGGCATAGTTGTGCATGAGCGCGCTGCGGTCGACGGTGGTCGCGCTCATGCGCCCGCTGGCTTGATTCGTGGTCGCGCTGTCCTGACTCGTGGTCGCGCTTACGCGCCCGCCGTCCTGATTCGTGGTCGCGCTCATGCGCCCACCATGGTCCCGACGCCCTGGTCGGTGAAGACCTCGAGCAGGAGCGCGTGCGGGGTGCGACCGTCGAGGATGTGCGCATGGCCGACACCGGCCCGCACCGCCTGGGCGCAGGCCTGGGCCTTGGGGATCATCCCGCCGGTGGCGGCGCCCGAGGCCACCAGCGCATCGAGCTCGTCGGCGGTCACGTCGCTGATCAGAGTGGACGGGTCGTCGGGCACGGATCGCAACCCGGCCACGTCGGTCAGGAACACCAGCTTCTCGGCCGCGATGGCGGTGGCCAGGTGGCCGGCCACCGTGTCGGAGTTGATGTTGAACGCCTGGCCCGTCTCGTCGCTGCCGATCGTTGCCACCACCGGGATCAGGCCCTGGGCCAATAGTTGATGGACGATCACCGGGTCCACCTCTACGACGTCGCCCACATAGCCGAGATGCTCCGACTTGGCTTCGGCCGTGATCAGATTGGCGTCTTCGCCCGACAGCCCTACGGCCAACGCGCCGTGCACGTTCACCGCGCTGACGATGTCGCGGTTGACTTTGCCCACCAGGACCATCCGGACGATGTCAAGGGTGTCGGCATCGGTGACCCGGAACCCACCGCGGAACTCGGTGGCCATGCCCAGCCGGCCCAGGAGCTCGCCGATCTGCGGGCCGCCCCCGTGGACGACCACGGGCAGCATCCCCACCGACCGCATCATCACGATGTCCTCGGCGAACGAGGCCAGCGCCGTCGCCTCGTCGACGGCGGGCTCTCCCGGCTTCGACTGGAGAACGTTGCCGCCGTACTTGACCACGACCACCTTGCCCCAGAACCGGCGGATATACGGAAGTGCCTCGACCAGGACGCCCGCCTTGTCGGCCGGGGCCCACGGGAGGTCCGGCACAGCCTGTGGGCCCGACGCTGGTCGCGGGTCGGTGCTCACGATGTCTTCCGGTTCTCGTCGATGTAGCCGTATCCCAGGTCGACGGTCATGGCCACGCCGACCCCGTCTCCCAGACCCAACCGGCACTGGATGTCCACGATCTTGCCGTCCATGTGTGCGGCCACCGCACCTTCGTCGTAGGGCACGGCCACGCCGTCCCGGCAGACATCCGTCCCGCCGTAGGCGACCGCCACCTTGTCCATGTCGAACCCGACCCCGGCAGAGCCGAGATCACTGACCACTCGACCCCAGTACGGGTCTGCTCCGTTCAGGGAGCACTTCACCAAGAGGGAGTCGGCCACCTTGCGGGCGGCCTGGTGGGCCTCCCCGTCCGAGGCCGCCCCGGTCACCCGAACATGGGCGATCCGCGACGCCCCCTCGGCGTCCTCGGCCATCTGGCGGGCCAGACTGGCGCAGGCCTCGGTGGCCGCGTCGACCAGCACGCCGGAGTGGATGGGCCCGGCCCGACCGCTGGCCATGAGGGTGACCGTGTCGTTGGTCGAGGTGCACCCGTCGACGGTCAGCGTGTTGAACGAGTCGCGCACGGCAATCCGCAATAGGTCGGCCAAGGCCGCGGGTTCCACGGCGGCATCGGTGGTGAGGAAGGCCAGCATCGTCGCCATGTCCGGCGCCAGCATGCCCGCCCCCTTGGCCATCCCGGCCATGGTGAATCCTGCCCCTTCAACCAGTACCTCCTTGCGACCGCCGTCGGTGGTCAGGATGGCCGTCGCCGCGTCCTCGGCCGCCTGCGACGAGGCGGCCCGGCCCGCCACCAGGGCGGCAATGCCCGGCTCGATGGGCTTCATCGGCAGCGGGATGCCGATGAGCCCGGTGGAACAGACCAGCACCTCGGTGGCGTCGACACCCAGGGCACTGGCGGTAAGGGCACACATTCGCTCGGCGTCGGACCGACCCTGTGCTCCGGTAGCGGCATTGGCATTTCCGCTGCTCACCAGTACAGCGGTGGCGCGGCCGCCAGTGGCCCGCAGGTGGTCCCGGCTGACCTGGACCGGCGCCGCCGCGGCCAGGTTGGTGGTGAACGTGGCGGCCGCAGGCACCGGCGCCCCGTCATCGGTGGCCACCAGGGCGAGGTCGAGCACGCCCGATGCCTTGATGCCCGACGCGTGGCCGGCAGCCACGAAGCCCTTGGGGGTGGTGATGCTCATGGGTACATCCCCACCAGCGGGAGCCCCGTCACTTCGGGAAGGCCCAGGGCCAGGTTTGCGCACTGGATCGCCTGCCCCGAGGCCCCTTTCACCAGGTTGTCGAGCGCGCACAAGGCCACCACCCAGCCGGTCCGCCGGTCCACTCGCACGGTGACGTGCGCGCAGTTGGACCCGGCTGTGGACTTGGTCGACGGTGAGCCCGAGGTGACCACTACGAACGGCTCCTCTCGGTAAGCCTCGTGGAGCAGCTCCAAAGCGATCTCGGTGGACAGTCCCCCGTCCGGGTCCGCTGGGCGGGCATAGCAAGTGGCCAGGATGCCCCGCACCATCGGCGCCAAGTGGGGGGTGAAGAGGACCTGGGCACCCAGGTTCTGCTCGATCTCGGGCGTGTGGCGATGGTCGAGGAGCCCGTAGGCCACGAAGTCCTCGTCCACCGTGCCGAAGTGGAGGTTGGGCTTGGCCGCCCGACCGGCACCGGAGACCCCGCTGGCCGCGTCGACGACGATGCCAGTGGGAGCGACGACAGCGGCACGCACCAGTGGCGCAAGGGCGAGCGAGGCCGCGGTCGGGTAACAGCCGGCCGCGGCGATGAGCCGCGCGCCGACCAGGTCGTCACGGAACAATTCGGGGAGGCCGTAGCGAAAGCGGGCCAACAAGTCGGTGGCCGTGTGCTCGTGCCCGTACCAGGTCGGGTACAGCGAGGGGTCCTGCAACCGAAAGTCGGCGGCCAGGTCCACCACCACACCGACGTGCTTTTCGATCTCGGGCACCAGGTGCTGTGACTCCCCGTGGGGCAGAGCCAGGAACACCACGTCGAGCCCGTCCAGGTCGGCCGGGTCGGTCGCCCCGAAGGTCAGCGACGGGTAGGCGGCGGCCAACGAGGGGGTGTGGGCGGCGATCTCCTGGCCGGCAGCGGTACCGGCCCCGGCCACTACGACCTCGAGGTCGGGGTGTGACGCACACAGGCGCAGGAGCTCGATGCCCGCGTACCCGGACGCGCCGATCACGCCTACCTTCATGGTTCGGCTTTCATGGCAAGTACTTTCATGACACGGCTTTCATGACGCGGCTTTCATGACACAGCTTTCATGGCACGGCCACCATCCCGCTCGTGCTCGGCTTTGAGGCTGCCCCGCTGCCGGCGATTTCTGGAACCATCCTGTAAGTATATGCGCGCCTACGCATAAACATGCAACCGAGAGGGTCAGGTTGCGGCAAATAACCTGGGGCTACGCG
>JAUTXB010000159.1 GCA_030838245.1 Acidimicrobiaceae bacterium | reverse complement strand
CCACCGGCTGCCGGCCCAGTCATCGGACTAATCGACGTCACGGTGGGCGCGGTGGGAATCGGCGTGACCGTTACTGAGCCCAGTTCGATGGTGAAGTCGCTACCGATGGGGTAGCTGTAAGTGACCTGGACATCGACGGTAGAACCGGTCAAACATGAGGGCACCTTGATCGGCGGAGCGGCCCAGGGACCCCCGGTTCCACCCGGAGTGTTCGTCACGCTGGTAACGGAGCAACCCGGGGCGATGATATCGATGGCCCACCCGACGCCTCCACCACCCGAGTACTTGCTTGTCACTTGGATGCCGACGACGGGAACGGAGGTGACGATGAAGTCACCAGGAGGGACGGTAAAGGCGGGTGGGTTCGCCGTCAGCCCGGCAGCCGGCAACACCAGCGGCAGCGCGCCGTACGGTCCCGAAGGACCATCGGAGAGGGTGAGGACCACCGAACAGTTCCCGCCCTCCTGGGTGTAGTCCATGGGGACAGCAACCGAGCCCGACGTGCCGCTCGGAGTGACGGCCAGCCCGCTCCCCGCCGGCACGCTGGTGTTCCCGCAGGTCACTGTGGCCGAGGCCGTCACCGTGGCCGACGGCACGGCATAGACGTTGGCGATGGTGAAGGGTGCCGTCCCGGTATTGAGATTGCCCGGCGTGACGGTGACCGGTCCGGCCTGGACGGCAGTGATTCCCGACGGCCAGGGGACCGTGGTCCCGAATGGGGCCCCGGTGATCGTCGACCCAGGGGTGGGGGAGATCAGCGGTGTGACGCTGACTGCCGGGATGTAGGTATGGCCCGGAGCCAGACCCGAGAACGCGGCCGAGGCAGCCGAGCCCGACTGGGGTGGACTGGTCTGGCCGGTGGTCTGGTCGATCACCGAGAAGGAAAATCTGACGGTGTTGGATCCGAAGGCCTGGACAGAAGACACGCCTGGGTTGGGTTGCACCTGAAGCGTCGCCGTTACCGTGGTGCCCCCGGCGGCAACTGCGCTCCCGACCACGGTGAACATGGAGGGGTCGGCAGGCCGCCAGCCTTCCGTGCACGTCCCGTCCCCGGTGGGGTCCCCGGCCAGCCCGGTAGCGCTAGTGCCCTGCACCGAGAAGGTCAGCTGGTCGCCGACCAGGGTGGGGAACTGGTCGAAGGGAACAGTGGCGCTCTGGACGGCACCGCCGGTGCCGGGCACGCTGACCACAGGCGGGGTCCCGATGAACTGGGAGCCGCTGCCACAGCTCGAGCCGGTGACCGTCCAGTTGGCCGCAGGAAGGTTGCTGTCACACGCATCCCCCTGGCACACCGTCCAGCTGACCGTCCAGCCCGATCCGCCGTTGGCCACCGTGGTTACCGTGAGCGGCGCATCGGGGCCTTGCGGATTGGTGGTCACCTCCCGAGGTAACGACGGTGTCGACTGGGTGTTGATCAGAGCGGTGACCACGAACGAGTAGGTGGTGTTGGGACGGAGCCCGGGCACGGTGAACTGGGTCTGCCCGTTCACCGGGAACTGGGTGGTGGCCGGGGTCGGCCCGCCGCCCACCACCGCCACGGTCACCAGATAGGACGTCGGTTCGCAGTCCTGGTTGTCGAGGAGGGAGTAGGTCCACGACAGCGACACCGAGTGCGAGGACGGCACCGGCTGGTCGAGCACGGGGACGCGGGGTTTCTGGGAGATGGTCTTGCAGCGGAGCTGGGTGTCGACCTGTTGCGGTTGGGAGACGACGTCCTTGGCCGGCACGTTGGACGGGGTGTTGTTGACCGGCGCTCCGGGCAGGGTCGACGGGTCGACCGAGACGGCTGTGCGCTTGTCGATCACCCGGGTGGGCCGGGAGCCGTCGGTGAACACGACGATGGCCAGGACCCGGTTGGGATTGTTGATGATCACTCGTGGCCCCACGCTGATCACCTGCGGCGGCAGGCCGGGATCGACGAAGGTGGTGGCCTCCCCCGGCCCGGCCACCGGGTACGAGGTCGCGCCAGGGAGCGGGGCGGCGGTGCCGCTCCAGGGATCGATCTTCACCAGCGGCGGCGTGGCCGACCCGTCATCGGCGATGGCATAGATGGCGCCGTTGTTGATCACCGGTGACTCGAGCGTGGTCTTGGCCGGCAGCCCGGTGATGGCCCGCTCGGCCAGCGCCTGACCGCTGGCCAGGTCGACGCCGACCAGCCGCCAGCCGGCTTGCGAGTGGTAGGCGAAGAGGACCTGCCCGTCGCCGTTCCCGACGGGCACGATCCGGTCCACACGGGTCCCGGCCGCCACTTGAACGGTAGTCGCCTGGGCGGTTCCGCCCCCCTGACCGGCCGGCATGATCCGGATGTCGGAGGGCTCGGCCAACGCCACCGTCTCACCGCCGGCGGTCGACCCGGTCCCCAGCGCGGCCACCGGGTCGACCCCCCCGAACGGGGAAGCGCCCAGCTGCTTGCCCGGCGCGCCGGGGGTGAACCGCTGGAGCGTGCCCTGCCCGAGGGCCCGGGTGATGGTCCAGAGGTCGCCGTTGGCCACGACGGTGGCCCCCGGATCGGTTGGGATCTGGTCGGACACGGCGGCGAACCCCAGCAACGGCACCGACGTCCCGCTGCCTGGCGTGCCCGCCCCCGACCGGGCCGCGGCGGCCACTGTGGCCTGGTCGACCAAGGAGATGGTGGCGGCGCTGGGCGCGTAGCGGACGATGTAGCCGTTGTCGCCGGCGGCGAACCCGGCCGCGCCGGTGGTCCCGGAAAGATCGCCTAGGGCGATGCCGCCGCTCGTCTTCACGATCGAGTTGCCCAGCCCGAGCACGTTGAAGGTGCCCGTGCTCCGGTTGACCAGGAGCGTCCCGTCGGCCAGCGGGACGGCATCGACCAGGGACGGGTCCGTCGCCCCGACCTGGGACTCGATGCCCTGGAGGCGGAGGTTCGGCGAGCCGGTGGCCAGGTCGATGACGACGGGGTCTTGCACGTCGTTGAGGGTCAGCGAGCCCCCGAAGGGCTTGGGCTGCACGGCGATGCTGGGCTGTCCGATCACCGCGAAGACAGTGGTGAGGATCACGATGGCCGCCACCACCGACAGCGACACGATCTTTTGGGTTCTGGTGAACCGCCGAGATCCCTCGCCGCTCGACGACAACCCGAACCGGGAGTGTCGGCCCTTCACCACGTGTCAGTGTCTCCCATCGTCGAATTCGCCGGCGCGGCGCGACCCTCAGGACCGGTACGGGCCAGCCGCGTGGCGACGGTCCGTACTCGTTCCGTGTCGGATCGGAACCGCACAGTCGCTGTCATGAGGATACGACGTCAACCTGCAAACATGGCTCATACCCGAGCGCTCTCTATCGCTTCTCGCTCGATGGACCATCGAGCAGGCGGTCCCCAAGCAGGTTTTCGGCACCGTCCGAAGGGGTCGACTCGAGACGTCGCTCAGCCGACTCAAACCCCCAGGCTGCCCTTGGCCGCCTTCTCGAACAGCCGGTAGGGCATCAGCCGCTTGGCCATCAGCCCGATCCGCTCGCCGGACTTGCCCACCGACACGCGTCGTGGCGGCCGTGCCGACTCGAGCACGCGCTGGAGGACCGCGGCCGCCGCCTCGGGTGCCACCCCGTTCGCCTCGTCGCGCTCCATCTTGGTGATCGCCGTGGTCACAACGGCGGCATAGGGATCGTCATCGGGGGGTTTGACATCCTTTCGGCTGGCCGTGAAATCGGTCCGCACGTTGCCCGGCTGCACCAGGGTCACCGAAATGTCGAAGGGGGCCACCTCGTAAGCCAGGGACTCGGCATAGCCCTCCATGGCGAACTTGGAGGCGCTGTAGAAGGCCTGGAACGGGATGCCGATGACCCCGCCGATGGAGCTGATGAGCACCAACCGGCCGGTGCCCGTGGCCCGCATAGCCGGAAGAGCAGCCTGCACCAGGCGCACCGCGCCCCAGAAGTTGGTCTCCATTTGTTCTTTGGCTTCGGCTATCGGGGTCTGTTCCACCGGACCGGCCAGTCCCCACCCGGCACAGGCGACCACGGCATCGAGCCGGCCGTGCTCCCGCAGGACACTGGCCACGCCGTCGGCGACCGAGCCGTCGTCATCCACGTCCATGACCAACGCCGCCCACCCGCCCGGCGACGTGCCGCGGCGACTGGCACCGACGACCGTCCAACCGGCGCGGTGGAGCCGGTCGGCCGACGCCCGCCCGATGCCGGCCGAGGCCCCGGTGATGAGCACAACCTTGTCCATGGCACGCCTCCCTTTGTGGACCGAATGGTAGGGGGGCCCAACGTAGGAGGTGGGCAGAGCTAAGCAGGTGGGCTCCGCATACCGTCACGCATCGACTCGGCTTCTGTCGCCGTGTCCTGGCCCCGATCCCCTGCCACGTAGGCTGGATCGATGGATGCGACCACCCGCTGGCGGGAGCTCCTGGAGCGCCGCGATGTCGACCTTCCCCTCGACGAGGCCGCGCTGCTCGTCGCCGCCCACGCCGACCCGGCCCTGGATGTCGCCAAACAACTGGCGCGCCTCGACGATGTCGCCGCCCGTGTCGACGAACCCAGTACTGACGGCGTGTGCCGGATGCTGTTCGAGACCCTGGGGCTGCGGGGCAACCGGAAGCGCTACAACGATCCCCGCAACTCGTTCCTGGACCAGGTCCTCGATCGCCATCTGGGCATCCCCATCTCCTTGTCCGTGCTCCTCATCGAGGTCGGAAGGCGATGTGGGCTGACCCTCGAAGGCGTGGGCATGCCCGGCCACTTCCTTGTGCGCGACACGGCGTCGCCGGACCTCCTCATCGATGCCTTCGCCGGGGGCCGACGGCTCGACCATGCTGCCTGCGAGCGACTACTGCAGGCCATCGGCGGCCCGAGCGTGACCCTCGTGCCCACCATGTTGGCTCCGACCGGTCGGCGGGCCACCCTGGCCCGCATGCTGGCCAACCTGGACCACAGCTACCGGGGTCGAGCCGACGTCCGGTCGTTGCTGTGGGTGACCCGGCTGCGGTTGGCCATCCCCGAGCTCTCGGTGGCCGAACGGGCCAGCCTGGCCAACGGGCTGGCCGACCTCGGCTGTTACAGCGAGGCGGCCGATCTCCTGGACGAGCTGGCCTCCGACAGCGGCTTCGACGACGAGATCGTCGAGCGGTTGCAGACCCGCTCCACCGCTGTACGCGCCCGTCTCAACTGATCCCGATCAAGAGCCGGGGTCATCGCACGTACTGACCCGGGATACCTACCATCGCCCCCGCCCTACGCCGGCGTCGGGAACGCGGCCAGGTGGACCAGGGCATCGTTGTAGGTCAGGCCGATCCCGACGAGTCCGCCCCGCAAATGGATCTCTTGGCCCAGACCCACGCCCGAATCCGTGTAGCGAGCACTGGCATTCATACCGGCAAGGAAATGCTCGATGGCATGGACCAGGTCGCCGCCAGGTCTGAGCGGGTGGGTATCGCGCGACGGTGCCGGGGCGTCGAGCGCGTGGCCGGCGACGATCGCCCGGAGGTAGCTGCCCAGCGCGGACGGCCGGTCGAAGATGTCGACCCCGACCACTTCGGTTCCGATGGCGCAGACGACGCCTACCTGATCGGGGAATATGTGAATGCTTTCGAGCTGGTCGGCGATCCAGCTCTCCAACTCCGCCTGGACGTCATCGAGCGCCGAGGTATCGGAGTACACGCCGTGGACCATCGACTGCCGGTCGACCTCGTCCCAGATGCGGCTCTGGTCCGAGAGGCGTTCGGCACCATTGCCCATGACCGATCGAAGGTTCGCCGTCTTGGCGGCCCGGAGGGACGCGGGAGCATGGCGGCGAGAGCTGACAACGACTCGTCGGTCGTCGTCGCCCCACCGCCCCGCCTCGACACAGGAGACCGGAACGATCGTCCTGGATTTGGCCGGACAGAGCACGGTCACGTTCATCGTGCGGTTCTGGTCGCCGCCGATGAGCATCTCCCCTTCAACGAGGAGCACGGGGACGTCGGCCAAGTTGGTGATGGCGAGCGACGGGACCTCGGGAGGGTCGAGCTCGTCCACCACTATCAACCCAGCCTCCAATGCCTCGGGCCCGGTCAATAAGGGCACTGTCCCTGTGTGTCTACTTGTAAGCGGGAAGACGCTGAGGCCACCGACCTCGAATCTCGCGCCCACCTCGAGCTTGATTTCAAACACTTCCATCGTCCGGCTCCTTCCGCCATTGCTTTGTCAGGCAGTATGCGGGGAGGGTGTGACGATTACACCAATGTGATTCGGAAGTACTCGGGCTACATCCAGCACCTGATCCGCGAGAAGATCGAGGTCGATGACGCCACACTGGCCGACGCCGACACCGCTCTCGGCTCGCTGGGGTAGAGGACCCACTCACCGACCCAGCGGGCACGCTGCTCTGCCCGTGACCCGGATACTCATGACCGGGACCCGCTCGTGAGCCCTCCCGGGACGCACTTCGAGATCGCCAAGGACGGCATCATCGGGCTGGTCGTGGGTTACGACGAGTCGCCACCCAGCCGTGACGCCTTGGCCTTCGCCGCCGGCATCGCCCGGCGCAACCAGACGTGGCTGATCGTGGCGTCCATCACCACGATCCCGGCCATCTCCAGCGTCGCCGTGGTATCGGTCCCAATCGTCACCGAGGACACCCGCGAGCCCGACATCATGTTCGGCCTGGCCGAGCTCGGCGTTCGGGCCAGCTTTCAACACGCCACCGGTGACGTGGCCACCGAGCTCGAGCGCATTGCCGAAGAGGCCCATGCCGACGGCATCGTGGTCGGCCGGTCGGCCTCCCGTCGCCACGCCTACGCCGGGTCGGTGACCACCCGCCTGATCCGCCACGCCCACCGGCCTATCCTCGTCGTGCCCTGAACTCGTCCATGTCGTCTCGCCTGGACAAGTCATGGACCGTGCTGGTCAGCCACGAGACCGGCAATGCCGATCGGTGCGTCGATCTTTTCTC
>JAUTXB010000144.1 GCA_030838245.1 Acidimicrobiaceae bacterium | reverse complement strand
GGTCCACGAGATCCACGACCGGTCCGATTACCGGTGCGATGGGCGCCCAAGGGCACGTGCGGTAGAGGC
Source organism: Acidimicrobiaceae bacterium (assembly GCA_030838245.1). Next base: position 5,215 of record JAUTXB010000144.1, on the reverse strand, counting down.
CAATGCTGCAACGAGGTCCGGTGCGGGCGTTCGCTCTCCTCTACGGCTCCTCCTCTTGAGGAATCTCGACTCGAACGGTCGAACCCCGATCAGGGCGGTTCGCCACTGATGCAACACCCCCGTGGGCGTCGACGATCGACTTCACAATCGCAAGTCCGAGGCCCGCCCCGCCACCTTCCCGACTCCGAGAACCGTCAGGCCGGCTGAACCGCTCGAACGCTCGCGGAATGAACTCGGTGGGGAATCCCGGCCCGTGGTCATCGACCTCTATCACCAATGTGGAGCCTGCACGCATTGCCCGAACGTCAATGGGGCTTCCCGGCGGAGCGAAGCGCAAGGAATTGTCGATCAGATTGCCGATGACCTGGCGAAATCGACCCGGATCGACCATTGCTATGAGGTCGGGCGGGACGTGCAGTCGGAATGCGACCCCGGCGGCGTCGGCACGACTTCGGAAGGGGACGAGGCATTCGTTCACGAGCGTGGCCATGTTGATAGGTTCGGGACGGACGAACACGACGCCCTCGTCCCCTCGGGCCAGCAAAAAGAGATCGTCGGTGAGCTGCACCAGGCGGTCAGTGTCACCTGTCGCCTGTTCAAGGGCCGCCACCAGCTGCGCATGAGATCGATTGGGCCAACTGGCGAGCTCGAGCTCACTTTTAAGAGTGGCCAACGGAGTCCGCAGTTCGTGACCAGCGGCGGAGACAAACCCCCGTTGACGACTCAACGCACCGTGCAGCCGACCCAGCAGTCCGTTGAGGGTACGGGCGAGGGCAGCCAATTCGTCACGGGTTCCTGGAACCGGTAGTACGGCATCGTTGTCGTGCTCGGACATTTCTGCCGCCTGGCGTCGCATGCGTTCGACGGGGCGAAGGGCCGCTCTGGCCAGGAGCCAACCAGCAATACCGGCCACCAGTACGCCGATCGCGCCGCCGACGACAATTTCGATGATCACTCGTTGGATCGCCTGGTCGAGGGTCTCGAGCGATGTCCCGACCACAACAACTGTCGAATGACCGCCGGTGTTCGTAGCCAAGAACTGAAACTGTGCATCCGTTCCCGATGGCCGCCGTTCGAAAGTGAAAGGTTGGGACATCGCCTGGATGATCTGAGGGCGTCGAAGGATCGGAACAGCAGCTCCGGGACCCGACGAGTCGACGACCCTCCCGTTGCTGGTCAGCACTTGCACGATCTCCTGACCTGAGGAAACGCCGATCGGAGCACGGACGGGCCCCGGATCTTGGATCTCCAATGAGCCAGAACTTGGAAGCTGCTGAGTAATCGCCTGGGCCCGGGTCTGCAGCGTGGTGGTGATGGAGCGATGGAGGCTCGCAGACAGTTCGTTGACGAAGATCACACCGCCGACTGAGGCGGCCACCGCAGCCGCGACTGCGAGGAGGAGTGCCAGGCGGAAGCGTATGGGCACGTTGCGACCGGCTCAGGCGCTGCGTAGCCGATAACCGGCGCCACGGACGGTCTCGAGGTCGTCGCAATCAAATGGCCGGTCAATTTTGCGACGGAGGTACCCTACATATTGATCCACCACGTTTGATACACCGTCGTAGGCATAGTCCCAGACGTGATCGAGGATGCGCGTCCGAGTGAGGACCTCCCCGGGATGGCGCATAAACAGTTCAAGGAGAGCGAACTCCTTCGAGGATAGATCGAGCAAGGCATCACCGCGCCAGACACAGCGTCTCGCCGGGTCAAGTCGAAGGCTTCCCACCGTCAGAATGGAAGGCCGTTCGGGCTGACCCCGTCGAATCAGTGCCCGTAACCTGGCTGCCAGCTCAGTGAAACTGAAGGGCTTTGTCAGGTAGTCGTCGGCCCCGACATCCAAGCCCTCGACCCGGTCTCGAATGTCAATGCGCGCCGTCAGCATCAGAATCGGCGCCCACATCCCTGCCGCTCGGAGTCGGCGGGCTACTTCGAACCCATCGAAGCCCGGAAGCATCACATCCAAGACGATCGCCGCATACGGGTTCTCAGTGGCCATCCACACCCCGTGTGGTCCGTCGTTGGCGATATCGACGGCGTCGCCCCCTTCTTCGAGGCCTCGCTTCAAGAGCCCGGCCATCCGGGCGTCATCCTCAACGACAAGCAACCTCATGCTTGCACCCTACGGCTGGGATCATGAGAGGAAGATGAGAAGCGGTCTCCCTCACAGCAGGGAGTGCTGGCTGGCCAGAAAAGGGGCGCTGGGTGGCCGCCGGCCTACCCAGCGCCCCACCGGTGGCGCTACTCCTGTCCGTTGAACTGGTGGTCCACGCTGGCCCCAGCGGGGTCCTGGTGGCCACCGGGACCGTCAGACTGAGTCTCGGGCGATGGACCTTCGGGGGTTGTATCGCCAGGGGTTGTGGCATCGGGGGTCTCTGTTCCTACCGCCTCGACCTGGGGTCCCGCCGCCGACGTGGACTGGGAGCTCGGCGCGGCCGCTACCGGCGCAGTCGGCGTGCTCGCGTAGGCGATGCCACCTGCGCCAAGCACAGGAAGCGCGGCGAAACCGGCAATTAGGAACTTCCGTTTGATGTCCATGAGGTAACTCTCCATTTCGGTTTGGGTTGGTGCAGTGGCCAGCTTGCGCTTCGGCTGATGTGACGGGCGTGAACCGGAGGTGAGAGTTCCACGCCCTGCCTCTTCCCTGATCGCATCAGCCCGGGGAGCGGACGTGTTCGCCGCTGTCCATTGCATTCCCGCCCTGGATAGATCAATCCACTCGACCTCTCATGATGTTCACATCAACGACCCCGTACCCTCGTGATCGTGATGGCTCCACATGTCGACGTGAACGGCACAGGACACCAACGGAAGCCGAACCGCCAGCGGGTTGGCATGCTGGCCGGCCTCGGGCTGCTCGGCGTTGCGCTGCTGGCTGCCTGCTCGAGCGGCGGACCGGCAGCGGCGCCGACAACGGTGGTCCCGCGTTCCCACGCCGTGTCGCCAACCGGTGGCACCGCGACCTCGGTGGCCCCCGCTCCGGAGACGAATACGCCAGGCGACATACCCGACACCGTGGCCTACATCTCCTATGCGAACCCAGCCGGCGGGTATAGCTTCATCCACCCCGAGGGCTGGGCCCAGACCGGCTCGGGTACGTCGGTCACCTTCACCGACAAGTACAACGGGGTGGCCGCCGGCACTGTGGCGGCCACGGCGGCCCCCAACGCCACCAGCGCCAAGACCATCGACGTTCCCAAGCTCCGGGCGACCGAGCCGGCCTTCGCACTGATCAGCGTGTCCGATGTGAACCTGCCGGCGGGATCGGGCGTCCTGATCGTCTACCGCCGGAACTCACCGCCGGATCCGGTCACCGGTCGCTCGGTACGCCAAGAGGTGCACCGCTACGAGATATACGGCGCCAACCGCACCGTCGTGCTCGATCTCTTCGGCGCCGTAGGGGCGGACAACGTCGACCCCTACACCAAGATGAGCCAGAGCCTCCGCCTGTCGTGACGGGCACATCGAAGCCTGACCTGGTGTTGGAGGTGCGCGGCGCACACCGGTTCTACTTCAGTGGCGACGACTCAGAAGTGGCTGCGTTGAAGGACGTCTCGTTCGGGGTGGCGGCCGGCGAATTCGTCGCCGTGATCGGTCATTCCGGATCGGGCAAGTCGACCCTGCTCAACCTGTTGGCCGGGCTGGACAACCCCGATGGCGGCAGCATCTGGGTCGGCGGACGCCGGATCAGCCATCGCCAACGCAGTGAGCAGTCGCTGCAGCGAGGGGCGGCCATCGGGGTGCTCACCCAGGCGAGCGGCCTGGTCGAGCACCTCACCCTGGAAGAAAACGTCGATCTGGCTGCCTTTCTGCGCCATCGCGCCCGCTCCTCCCGCCGAGGGCGCCAACTGGGTCTTGGGACCGCGGGGCCCGAGACCACCGGAGAAGTCGGAACGGGCCAGCTCCTCGGCGGCGTGGGGCTCGAGGGCCGACGCAGGGCTCGCCCGTCGACCCTGTCGGGAGGTGAGACGGCGCGGGCCAACCTGGCCGTCGCTCTGGCCGGGGCGCCGACGGTGCTGCTGGCCGATGAGCCGACCGCCGAGATCAGCCGTTCGGAGGAACAAGACGTCCTTCGCCTGCTCTCGGAACTGCGACCACCCCAGGGCGTCACCGTGGTCGTGACCCATTCCGAGGCCGTGGCCCGTGCCGCCGACCGGGTGCTCGAGTTGCACGCCGGGATGTTGGCATGACCGAGGAGCCCGGTGCGGGCCCGATGGCCGTGGTCCGCCGTGTCGGCATCGAGTACGGCGGCGTCGTCGTGCTCGATGCCGTCGACCTGGACATCGAGGTCCGGTCCGAGCTCGTGATCACCGGGCGGTCAGGGAGCGGGAAGACGAGCCTCCTCCTCGTGCTGGCCGGCCTGGTGGCGCCGGATGGTGGCACGGTGGCATGGCCAGGGCTCGATCCTGACCCCGTCGTGCGGCGGCGCCAGACCGCCATGGTGTTCCAGGCCCCCTCGTTGATCCCAGAGCTTTCGGTCAGTGAAAACATCTGCCTGCCGCTGCGCCTGAGCGGGTGGTCCGTCGACGCATCGGCTCAGGCCGCCGCCGATGTCCTCGAGCAGGTGGGCCTAGATCCTGCACACGGCCAGGTCCTGCCCAACGAGATGTCCGGAGGCGAGCAACAGCGAGTGTCGGTGGCCCGAGCCCTGGCCACGAAACCCCGCCTCCTCCTGGCCGACGAGCCCACCGGGGCACTTGACCGGACCAACGCGGCCGCCGTCATCACGGCCCTGCGGCAATCGGTCGACCGAGACGGTTCGTCGCTGGTGGTGGCCACCCATGACGAGGAGGTGGCCCAGGCCTTCCGCCAGCAGATGGTCGTCGAGAACGGGAAGGTGCGATCGGCGTTCCGATCGCCAGCATGATCGCGGCCAGCTTCCGGTGGTCGTGGGGCCTGTTGCGCCGGCGTCCCTGGATCCTGATCGGGATGGCGGCCAGCGTCGCCCTCTCGGTCGCCTTCGTATCGGCCCTCGGCTCGTTCGCCACGTCGAGCCAGTCCTCCCTGACCGCCCGGGCGGCGAGCCGCGTCGCCGTCGACTGGCAGGTCCAGGTAACGCCGCAGGGGACCCCGGCCGCCGTCAGTCGCGCCCTGCACCAAGTGCCAGGAGTGCGCACCATCCTTCCGGTGAGTTACGCCCGTATCGCCGGGCTCACCAGTACGATCGCTCAGACCACACGCACCACGGGCGTGACCACCGTCGTCTCGCTTCCGCCCG
>JAUTXB010000115.1 GCA_030838245.1 Acidimicrobiaceae bacterium | reverse complement strand
CCGTGGATCTGGGAGATCGTCGCCTTCGGGAACTCCCAGAGGTTCAACGGTGGCCACAGGAAGAGGTCGTAGTTGTGGCTCTTCCACGTCCGCTCGGGCGTGGGGCCGGTCGTGGGGTACACCTCGGCCATCTCCTCGGGCTCGACGATGGCGTGCCCGGCGCAAAAGCCTTTGCCGTTGGCCTTCACGATGAGCACCTTCACCTCCTCGTCGCGGTTGGCCCACTTGAGCGCGTCCTCGAAGTCCCACACCTGTTGGGCGGTCTGGATGTTGGCCTTCTCCGGCATGTTCAAGACGATGCGAGCGATCGCCCCGTCCTTCTCATAGATGATCGTCTCCATCTCGGTGCGGTCCATCAGCGGTTCCCTCCTGATTAGGCGATCAAGGGACTCAGAGGCGCGAGCCCCGGTTTCCCCGACCACGGTGCGATTCGGCTGGTCGGTTTCCCCGACCACGGTGCGAATTGGCTGGTCGGTTCCCCCGACCACGGTGCGATTCGGCTGGTCCTCGACACGGGCACCGAGTCTGGTGCCATCAGCGCGTCTCTGCCCGCTCGACTTGTAGTTGGCGCTTCAACACCTTTCCATTGGGCTCCCGGGGGAGGGTGGCCACGAACTCGATCGTCCTCGGACGCTTGAAGTCGGCCAGTCGCTCGGAAAGACGATCGAGGATGAGCGCAGGATCGAGTGCCACTCCCGGGCGGAGCTCGATGATGGCGTGTACCCGCTGACCCATCCGCTCGTCGGGTAGGCCGATCACCGCCGAGTCGACCACATCGGGATCGGCGGCGAGGGCGTTCTCGACCTCGGCCGGATAGACGTTCACGCCTCCGCTCAAGATCAGGTCGGTACGTCGATCGGCGATGAACAGGTAACCGTGCTCATCCAGATGCCCGAGGTCCCCGACGGTGGCGAATCCATCGCGATAGGCGGCGGCGGTCTTCTCGGCGTCGCCCCGATAGGCGAAGGCCGCTCCGGGAAACGGGCTGATGTAGATCGTGCCCACCTCTCCCGGTGCCGCCGCCTTGCCGTCCTCGTCCAGGACGCGCACCTCGAGCCCGGGAAAGGGCCGACCGACGCTCCCCGGCTTGAACAGCCACTCACCGGGCGAGATGACTGTCCCCATGGCTTCAGTGGCTCCGTACAGCTCCCAGATCGTCCCGGGCGGGAACACCTCCATGATGCGCGCCTTGAGGGGCACCGGACAGGGGGCGGCGGCGTGGATGAGGAGTCGGATGGTCGAGCGGTCGTATGCCGCCCAGTCCGCTTCGAGGATCCGTACGAAATGGGCGGGGACCATCTGGGTCCGGGTGACCCGGTGCTGCTCGATGAGGGAGAGACACCGCTCGCCGACGAATTTGTCCTGTACCACCACCTGCCCGCCCTCCCACAGCGAGTACTCGGCATAGGCGCTCGGGGCGGTGTGGTAGAGCGGGCCGCAGACCAGCTGCACCGTGTCGGGGCCGTAACCCCAAAAGGCTGCGACCGCCGACGTGGTGGCCACCGGAGCAGGGACCGGTGCCGGTCGCTCCACCGCCTTCGGACGTCCGGTGGTGCCCGACGTATAGCCGAGGAGGGTCGGCCCCGTGTTGAGGAAGTCGTCTCGGGGTGGACGGTCGACCGGCCCCGGGAAGTCGGAGGCGTCGATGTCGAGCACGTGGACCCCGTCGGCGGCGAAGCCGACCGCGGTCTCAGCGATGAACGCTTTCATCCGCGAGTCACGAACGATGTAGCCCGCTTCCTCGGAAGTCAGCCGGGGTGAGATGGGCACGAACATGGCTCCGAGACGGGCGATGGCGTGCGAAGCAGTGAACCACTCGGGGCGGTTCCTCATCCCGATGCCGACGGTGTCGCCCGGCTCCACCCCCAGCTCGGCCAGACGGGTGGCCAGCCCGTTGGCCCGGGCATCGAGCTCACCGAAGGTGACCACCTGGGGGCCGTCGATGATGGCCACCCGGTCGGCGTCGAGGGCTGCGGTGGCGGCCACACCCCGCAGGTGCGAGCCGACCTGCCCGTTCAACGAGCAGCCGATCGCGTCACGGCGCAACCCATCGATCGGCGGGGCCCGTGGGCTCGTTCACCCGGCATCGACGAACCCCACTGTCTCTCCCACCGGGTAGACCTGACCGGCCTGCCCACTGATTCGGACCACGCCCGACGACGGGCATTCGACCTCCATCTCGACCTTCTCGGTCTCGAGCACGTACAGCGGTTGACCCTCGGTGACCTGGCTGCCGTCGGCTACCAGCCACTGGACGATGGTGCCCTCGGTGATGGCCACACCGGCCTTGGGGATCTTGATCCACGTCCGATTCTCGCTCATCGCCTCACGCCAGTGCCCGGATTGTCTCGGCGATTCCCACCCGATTGGGATAGTGGAGGGTCTCGAGCTCGGTGGCATAGGGAACCGGCGAGTAGACCGCGCCAAGGCGTTGGACCGGCGCGGCCAGCTCACCGAAGAGCTCGTATGACACCATCGAGGCGATCTCTGCCCCCGGGCCGGCGAACCTGGTGGCTGCGTGCACGATCACCAGACGCTTGGTCTTGGCCACACTGGCCAACACCGCGTCCCGATCGAGCGGCACCAAGGTGCGCAGGTCGACCACCTCCACGCTGATCCCCTCTCCGGCTAGGACCTCGGCCGCGGCCAGCGCCTCGGGAACCTGCCATCCCCAGGTCACCACCGTGACGTCGCCACCCTCTCGCTTTACGTCGGCGACGCCGAGCGGGATCTGGAATTTCTGGGCGGGGACCGGCCCCCGGGTGAAGAGCAGCGACAGCGTCTCCATGTGAATGCACGGGTCGTCGTCGAAGATGCACGAGTACAGCAGGCCCTTGGCATCGCCGGGCGTCGACGGCACGGCCACCTTGAGGCCGGGGACATGCATCATCCACGCCTCGAGCGACTGGGAATGCTGGGCCCCGAACTGGCGACCACCCCCGACCGAGGTGCGAATGGTGATGGGAACGTTCGTCCGTCCGCCGGACATGTAGCGGAGCTTGGCCGCGTGGTTCGCCACCTGGTCCATGGCCACGGCGAAGAAGTCCATCAACATGACCTCGGCGATCGGACGCATGCCCACCAGCGACGCACCGATGGCTGCCCCCACGATGGCCTGCTCGGAGATGGGAGTGTTCCGGACCCGTTCCCGGCCGTACTTGGTCGACAGGCCCTTGGTGCCCTTCATGACCCCGCCGATGGGGTCTTCGATGTCCTCGCCCAGCGCGAAGACATCAGGGTCCTCCCCCATGGCCTGGTCGATGGCCTGGTTCACCGCTTCGGCCATGGTGTGGATCGGGTCGGCGTCCGCTTGCTGTGGTGCACTCATCGCGGCGACGCCTCCAGGCTCGAGAACACATCGGTCAACAGCTCGTCCGGTGAGGGCGGGGCGCTCGCTTTCGCCGACTCGAGGGCGGCTTCAACCTGGACGCGAACCTCGGCCTCCATGTCAGCGAGCACGTCCTCACCGATCCCCCGCTCGTCTCGCAGCCAGGTTCGGTTCCGGCCCACCGGCTCGGCGGCCTCGGCGGCCGAGAGCTCGCCTGGGTCCATGTACTCAGTGGTCGAGCCGAACGAGTGACCCCCCAGCCGGTAGGTCATGCACTCGAGAAAGGTCGGGCCCTGTCCGGCCCGGGCCCGCCCGATCGCCTCCTCGGCGGCCGCGCTCATGGTCGGGATGCTGTTCCCGTCCACCGTCCGGGCCTCCATGCCGTAGGCGCCGAAGCGCTCGGCCAGGCTCGTGGTACGCGTGTACTCGGCGAACTTGGTGTGCTCCCCGTACCGGTTGTTCTGGCACACGAAGACCACCGGGAGCTGCCACAGTGCGGCCAGGTTGCACGCCTCATGGGTTGCGCCGATGCTGGTGGCGCCATCGCCGAAGTTGACCACGGTGACCTGGTCGGTGCCTCGCAGCTGGCTCGACAAGGCCAGTCCGGCGGCGATCGGCAACCCACCTCCCACCACACCGGTGGTCACCATCAGGCCCGACCGGGGGTCCGAGAGGTGCATGGGTCCGCCCTTGCCCTTGGACGTGCCCGTCGCCTTCCCGAGCATCTCGGCCAAGAGCTCGTCGAGGGGAACGCCCTTGGCAATGCAGTCGTGGGTACCCCGGTAGGTAGTCACCATGTAGTCGTCTCGGCGGAGATGCTCACAGATGGCCGCGGGAATCGCCTCTTGTCCTCGGACCGTGTAGTAGGTCATGGTGAGCTCGCCGGAGCTCAGTCCCCGGATGATCCGGTCCTCGGTTGTCCGTATGGTCGTCATCGTGCGAAAGATGCGTAGGGCGGCGGCGTCCGACAGGCCCCCGCCCGCGGTCACGTGCTCGGTTGTCGGTTGCATGCACTTCCTCCTTCGCTCGAGTGCGGACAGCGCCGGCCGCCAGCCGATCGCTCCACTGACCGCGGACGCCACCGGCCAACACCGGTGGTCACAAGCCTTGTGCCGCGAACCGGGCCCGAAGCTCCTTGCGGTCCACCTTGCCGAAGTCGTTGTAGGGGATCTCGTCCACGAACATCAGCCGCTCGGGCAACTTGAAGTTGGCGATGCGTCCCGTGCAGAAGGCCCGGAGCGCGTCGCCGGTGATCGCCTCACGGCCGACGATGGCACAACCGACCCGATTGCCCATCTCCGGGTCGGGAACTCCCACCACGGCCACATCACGGACGGTGGGATGGGTCCGCACGATCGCTTCCACCTCCGAGGGGGCGAACTTCTCTCCTCCTCGGTTGATGGTGTCGGAGAGGCGCCCCGATGGATAGAGGTATCCCTCGTCGTCGGCCGAGACCATGTCCCCGGTGCGGAACCAGCCCGTCGGCACGCTGGGATCGTTGGCCGCAGCGCTCGGGACCACACTGCCCTCGCTCTTCACCCAGAGCTCCCCCACCACCCCGGTCGGCACGGCGTGGCCGGACACGGGGTCGACGATCCGCACCTCGACACCGGGCAGCGGACGACCCACGGAAGCCAGGCGCTCCGCCCCGTGGTCGCCGGGGCCGAGCGCGGTAATCGAGCCCATCGTCTCGGTCTGGCCGAAGGTGTTGGTCAGCTCCACATCCGGGAGCAAGTCCATGGCCCGTCGGATCAACTCGGGCGACGCGGGCGCGGCCCCATAGGTCAGGCTGGTGAGCGAGCGGAGATCGGTGCTGGCGAAGTCCGGGTGGTCGAGGATCCGGTGCAACATCGTCGGGACCAAAAAGGAGGTCTGCACACCGTGCCGGGCCACCAAGGCCAGCCACTCGCCCGCCTCGAAACGGGTCTGGACGACGGTCGTGTTGCCCTTGGCCAGCTGCACCATCAGGCCGAGCATGCCCCCGATGTGCACGAACGGTACGCACATGAGCGAGACCGACGGTTCGGTCTCGACCCCAGGCGCGAACGCGGCGATCTTCGGCGCCACCAGCCCGTGAGTAAGGGCCACCGCTTTGGGCGTACCGGTAGTGCCACTGGTGAACAGCACCACGGCCTCGTCATCGGAGGCGGGGTCTTGAGCCAGAGACCGGTCTCGGGTCGGGCCGCCGAGCAGCTCGTCGACGCCGAGGACGGTGGTGTGACCCACGCCTCGGAGAACACCGACGGAACCGGCTCCGGCCACACCGATTGGCGCCGTCTCCGCCGCCTCCATCAACACGGCGAGCTCACCGCTGGTCAGGCGGGGGTTCATGAGTGCCGCCGCCGCGCCCACGTGGGTCGCGCCGATGAGGGTGGCCGTCGACAGCACGCTGGTGTCGTCGACCAACGGGATACGCCAACCGGGGGCCACCCCAGCAGCGCGGAGGCCCGATGCACACTGGGCGACGGCTGCGTCGAGCTCGCCGTAGGTGGTGACGGTTCCGTCAATGATCAGAGCGGCGCGCTGGGGGTCCGTAGCGGTTACACCCTCGAGCACTCGCCCGAAGGGCGTAGCCGCAGGCATCAGCGGTTCCCTGATCCGAGGGCAGGCGGACGGAATGACCGGGACGCTCTCGCCGCGCTGTGGTCCGTTGTCCCCACTCCGCTTCCCCCTCGTTCCGACATATCGATCCTAGAGTGGCGGCTGTCTCCTCCGGTGCAGCCAACGGTGGTCTCCTCGCAGCGAAAATAGCAATTTTCACGCAGCCGTGCACGGGGCCGGTGGATCGGAGCAGTCAGGTAACAGCGCCCGTGGCCGGGAAGGCAACAAGCCAGGCTGTGATACATCGCCCGGATTGCTAGCCTCACCAACTGATGTTCGGCGAGGACTGATGGGCCGCGAGGGCCGATGGTCCGCGAGGCCAGCGCAGGGCCAAGGGGGAACGCATGAGGACACGAGGAGCGGTCATCAGCTCGTCACCGGGCCGGTACGAGACCATGGAGCTGGAGCTGGACGATCCCCGACAGGACGAGCTCCTGGTCCGAATGGTGGCGTCGGGCTTGTGCCACTCCGACGACCACCTGGCCACGGGGGATCTCCGCACCACAGTGCTTCCCATGGCCGGCGGTCATGAGGGATCCGGTGTCGTGGAGAAGGTCGGGCCCCATACCCCTGACTTCGAGGTAGGCGACCATGTCGTGTTCTCCTTTCTTCCGGCGTGCGGACGCTGCCGGTGGTGCGCCACCGGCCACCAGAATCTTTGTACCTTCGGGGCCACCATTCTGAGCGGCTGCCGCCCTGGGGATCCCGAGAGCTTCCGGCTCCATACTCTTGAGGGCCAGCGCGTCGGTCAGATGTCCGGCGTCTCCACCTTCTGCGAGCACACGGTGGTGTCGGTCATGTCGGCGGTCAAGGTGCCGAAGGACCTGCCACTGGAGACCCTGTGCCTGCTGGGCTGCGGGGTGGGTACGGGCTGGGGCGCCTCGGTGCACTCGGCGGAACTCGATCCGGGTGACACGGTGATCATCATGGGCGTCGGCGGGATCGGCATCAATGCTGTCCAGGGCGCTGCCCATGTCGGGGCGTCGCATGTCATCGCCGTCGACCCGGTGGCCATGAAGCGGGAAAAGGCCCTCGAGCTCGGGGCCACCCACGCCTTTGAGGGGATCGCCGAGGCAAACGAGTTCGCCAAGAGCGTCACCGACGGACAGGGGGCCGACGCCGTCATCGTCACCGTCGGTGTGACCACCGGTGAGCACGTCGCCCAGGCCTTTGCCGCCACCCGCAAGGCAGGCACGGTGGTGGTCACCGGCATCGGGCCCATGTCCGAGGTCGGCATTCCCGTCTCGCTCCTCGAGCTGACGTTGTCCCAGAAACGGATCCAGGGTTCGCTCTTCGGCGCCTGCAACCCCACGGCCGACATCCCCCGCCAGATACAGATGTACCGGGAAGGCCAGCTCAAGCTGGATGAGCTGATCACCACCACCTACGCCTTGGACGAAGTGAGTAAGGGATACGAGGACATGCACGCGGGAACGAACATCCGCGGGGTGGTTCTCTACACCTGAATCGAGGTCCGTCCGGGCCTGACGGGGCCTCGATCGGGAATCGATTCTGGAACTTTTCCGCGCTTGGGCGAATTGCATCGGAAGGCTCCGCGCTTGGGCGAAATCCAAGTCTCGAGCCGATCTTCGTTTCGCCCAAACTCTTACGTTTCGCCCAAACGCGTGTGGAACTCGGGCGCTTCGCCCAAACGCGAAG
>JAUTXB010000100.1 GCA_030838245.1 Acidimicrobiaceae bacterium | reverse complement strand
GTTCGCTCGTAGACCAGGCGGTGCAGCTTCAGGTACGGGTCCACGAACCGGGTGGTGAAGATGCCTCCCTTCATGGCCCGGTTCCCTACGGCCTGGCGTCGAAGGTGGGGATGAGCGTGCGCGCCGCTCGGGCCTCGTCGACCCGACGCACCGGCGTCGGCCGAGGGGCCTCGGACATCGATGCACCGGCGTCCGAGATGGCCTCCGAGGCGATCAGCTCAAGGGCCTCGGCCAGGGCCAGCAGGGTCTGGGGGCTCTCGGTCTCGGTGGGCTCGATCATGAGGGCCTCGTCCACGATGTGGGGGAAGTACACGGTGGGCGAATGAAAGCCCTCCTCGAGCAGGCGTTTGGCCACATCGAGAGCCCGGACGCCGTGGGGCTTCTTGAGGTTGCGGGAGGAGAGCACCACCTCGTGCATGCACGGCCGGTCGAAGGGGACGTCGAAGGTACCGGTAAGACGCTGGCGGATCCAGTTGGCGTTGAGCACGGCGATCTCGGCGATACGGCGGAGGCCGTTGCCCCCATTGGCCTGGATGTAGGCCAAGGCCCGGGCCAGCACCAGGGCATTGCCGTGCCAGGTGTGCATGCGGCCGATGGACTGCTCGGGCACCATCCAGCCGTAGGCGTGGGGGCCGTCGCCCTCGAGACGGGTCGGTCGAGGACCGGGGAGGAACGGGACCAGGCGCTCGGAGACGGCGACCGGGCCGGCACCGGGACCGCCTCCGCCGTGGGGGGTGGCAAACGTCTTGTGCAGGTTCATGTGCACGATGTCGAAGCCCATGTCCCCGGGCCGGACCACCCCGAGGATGGCGTTCAGGTTGGCGCCGTCGTAGTACAGCAGCCCTCCGACCTCGTGCACCGCCGCGGCAATCTCTGCGATGTCCTCCTCGAACAGCCCGAGGGTGTTGGGGTTGGTGAGCATGATGCCGGCCACGTCCTCGTCGAGCTCGGTCCGGAGCGAAGCCATGTCCACGCAGCCCCGCTCGTCGCTCGGCACGGTGACGACGTCGTAGCCACCCAAGGTCACCGAGGCCGGATTGGTCCCATGGGCGGAGTCGGGGATGATCACCTTGTGGCGGGTGGAGCCTCGGGCGTCGTGCCATGCCCGCATGAGGAGCAACCCCGTGAGCTCCCCCGCCGCGCCGGCCGCCGGCTGGAGGGTGGCTGCTGCCATCCCGGTGATCTCGCACAGGTCCTCTTCCAACTCGACCAGGAGCGCGAGCCATCCCTGGGTCAGTGAGGCGGGAGCGGCCGGGTGCACGCCGGCCAACCCGGGAAGTGCAGCGACCGTGTCGCACACCTTGGGGTTGTACTTCATGGTGCACGAGCCCAGCGGGTAGGCGCCCAGGTCGACCGAGAACTGGCGATGGGAGAGGCGGGTGAAATGGGCCACCAGATCGCGTTCGGACACTTCGGCCAGCGGCACCGGCGAGGTGCGCCGGTGCTCGGCCGGTACCAGCTCTTCGATGGGAGTCTCGGGCAGCCCCGTAGTCCGGAACGACCACGCCGACCGCCCGCGATGGGACAACTCGAACAGGGTGGGCTCGGCGTCCCGACCCAAAAGCGGCGCACTGGTGGCCTTTCCCCCAGCCGCGGTCTGGACGACGTCATCAGGGCCAACCGTCGGTGTGGTCTCGGGCATCAGGCCACCGCCTTTGCGAATGCGGCGGCATAGCCGTCGATCTCGAAACGGGTCCTTCGCTCGGTCACGGCCACCAAGAGACCGTGCTCACCGTCGACGTACCCTTCATCGAGGGCGATGCCGGCCAGGAAGCCCTCATCGGCCAGGCGCTCGATGACTACGGCCGCCGGCACCGGCGTGCGGACGGCGAACTCTCGGAGCACGGGTGCGGTGGCGTACGGGGTGACGCCGTCGATGGCCAGCAATGCCTCCCGACAGTACTGAGTGGCTCGAGCGCATCGGAGTCCCAGCTCGGCGATGCCCGACGTGCCCAACCAGCCGAGCTGCACGGCCGCAGTCACCGCCATCAGTGTCTGGTTGGTGCACACGTTCGACGTGGCCTTCTCCCTACGGATGTCCTGTTCGCGGGCTCGGAGGGTGGTGACGTAGGCGCGCCGCCCATCGGCGTCCACCGTCTCGCCCACCAACCGCCCGGGGAGCCGGCGGACGTGGCGCTGGGCACAGGCGAACAAGCCGAGGTACGGACCGCCGAAACCGAGGGTCGTGCCGAAGACCTGTCCCTCGCCGACCACGACGTCGGCCCCCCACTCCCCTGGCGAGCGCAGGACACCGGCGGCCACCGGATCGGCAGCCACGACGAGCACCGCCCCGGTCCGATCGCAGATCTCCCGAGCGGCACCGATGTCCTCCAAGCACCCGAGATAGTTGGGGTAGCCGACCAGGAGCACACCGGGAATGTCATCGCCGGCCAGTCCGTCGTCGTCCGGCCACGCCGTCGTCCCCTCGACGAGGTCGATGGTCGACAGACGATGCCCGGTGCCGGCCGCGCACGTGGCCAACATCTGTCGCCAGTGGGGATGGATTCCGGCTGATACCCACACCCGCTCCCGTCCCGATGCGGCCACCCCGAGGTTCACCGCCTCGACGGCGGCGCTGGCCCCGTCATAGAGGGAGGCGTTGGCCACCGGCAGGCCCGAGAGCCGAGAGACCATGGTCTGGAACTCGAAGACCGCCTGGAGGACCCCTTGGGCGACCTCTGGTTGGTAAGGGGTGTACGAGGTGACGAACTCCGATCGCCCGGCCAACGCCTTGGTCACCGACGGGATCTCGTGGTCGTAGGCCCCACCGCCGGCGAAGCAGACCAGCCGGTCGTTGCGGGCCCGGTTGTGCTCGCCCACCTCCTCGAAATGAGCCAGGACGTCGGGCTCCCCGGCACTGTCGGCCAGCTCCAGGCCTCGCTGCAGGCGCAGCGCCTCGGGAACGACGTCGAACAGCTCGTCGACCGTGGCCAGCCCCAGAAAGGACAGCATGTTCGCTACTTCGTCGTCGGTATGCGGGATGTACGTGCCCACGGGCCTTACTCTCCTCGGTGGTCGGTCAGCGGGTGCCGGCCCACTGGCCGGCATGGACGAACGGGGTGGCGGCGATGGTCGCATCCAAGGAGCGGCCCCGCAGGGCGAGCGAGAACTCGGCACCCGGCTCGGAGTCGACGGTCGCGGCCACCAGGGCCAGGGCGATGCCGTGCCCGAGCATGGGTGAAAAGTTGCCGCTGGTTACTGACCCGACTTCGGTGCCGTCAGTGAGGACAGTCGAGCCCTCGCGTGGTGGCTGCCGTCCCGGCGTGGTGAGACCGACGAGATGGCGCCGGACTCCCGCGGCTCGTTCGGCCAGCAAGGCCTCACGTCCACGAAAGGCCTCCTTGTCCCAGCCGACGACCCAGCCCAGGTGGGCCTGGAGCGGGGTGATGCCGGGACCGAGCTCGTGCCCGTGGAGCGGGAGGGCCGCCTCGAGCCGCAGGGTGTCGCGCGCCCCGAGGCCGGCGGGCACGATGCCGGCGCCGAGCACGGTGTCCCAGAACCCCTCGGCGATCTCGGCCGGTACGGCACACTCCACCCCGTCTTCGCCCGTGTACCCGGTCCCGGCCACCCGGCAGGACACGCCCTCCCAGTCGAACGTGCCCACCTTGAACCGGGGAATGGCGGCGGCGTCGGGCGCGACGGTGGCCAGCCGGGCGCGGGCGTCGGGTCCCTGGATGGCGATGATGGCGCGGGTGTGGGTGGTGTCGGTCCCGCCGATGGCCGACACCACGCGCTCGGTATTGGAGGCGTTGGGCATCACGTCGAACACCCCGTCCTCCACCCACCACACGATGATGTCGTCCACCACCGATGCGTCGCGCTCGTCGAGCAGGTGGGTGTACTGGGCCCGTCCGGGGCCGATCCGTCTCAGGTCGTTGGAGAGGGCAGCCTGGAGTTGGTCGAATGCGCCGGCGCCCTCGACCCGCACCGTGCCCAGGTGGCTGACATCGAAGGCCACCGCGCCGGTCCGACAGGCGCGGTGCTCGGCCAGGGTCCCGTCGGGGTAGGCCAACGGCATCTGCCAACCACCGAACTCGACCAACTTGGCTCCCAGACGTCGATGGGCGTCGACGAGGGGTGTCTGGCGAAGGACCGGTCGATCACTTCGAGGGCCGGCGGAGGTGCTGGTCGGTGGTGCGTCGGTCACGCCGCCACACTAAACGGTGGGGCCGGACCGGGCGATCAAGCGGGGCGGGCGAAGCCGCCGGGCCGGCCGACGCCCAGTCCGTCACCCACGAGCCCGTACTTGGCCAGCAACGCCAGGGTGTCTCGTTGGTAGAGCACTTTCACCCGGATCTCCGGGTAGAGCTCTCGGAGCCGGCGGACCTTGCCGTTCTTCTTGGTCACCAGCGGTTGGTTCATGGTGGTCAGCTCGACGAAGAGCCGGCGGGCCGGGAGCCAGAAGTCGGGCCGGAACCCGGCAGTCGGCCTTCCCTGGGCGTCCCACCGGAGGGCGAACTCGACCGGTTCGTACTCCCACGAGACTCCGTAGAAGTCAAGGATCCGGGCGAACCGACGCTCGGAGTCGTGGGCGAACCGAGTTCCCTCGGTGATCGACAACAAGCCCTGATTCGGAGTCGTTGCCGATCGGCTCAACGCTCGGCTGCCTCGGATGTGGCCAAGTACTGGGCGGCCGGATGGCTCTCGGGGATGTGGGCGCGATCGGTCGGCCCGCTGATCTTCACGATGGCCGCCTCCAGTTCTTTGACGACACCAGAAAGCGGGAGCACATTGAACACGCCTTGCCCGCCGGCGAGGAGGTCGACCACTTCGCCGTTGGAGTGGGCCAGCACGGAGCGGGATCCGGCCAGCACCAGTTGGGCAGAAGCGACGTCCGCTCCGAGATCATCACGCAGACACTGCACGGCTTGACGGGCCTGCTTCAACTTCAGTCCGGCATCGAGCAGTTGCTTGATGACCTTGAGCTCCAACACGTCGTTGTACGAGTAGCGCCGCTGGCTTCCACTGCCGCGGGCGTCGGCGATCGACGGGCGAAGGAGTCCGGTTCGGGCCCAGTAGTCCAACTGGCGATAGGTAATCCCGACAAGCGAGCAGACTTGCGGTCCCCGAAAACCGTCTTCGGGCACATCGCTGATGGTGCGTGCCGTCATCAACCCTGCTCCTCCACCTCGACGGGAGGTTGACCATCAACCGAAGGTAGAACGTCAACCTGAGACCCCACGGTACCACACGCGTGTTATTACCGCGGTGGGACACGACACGCAGGAAGCCCGGGGGTCGGGCGGCTGATTTGGACCGGCGCACCGGCGCGGCAATGATCCACCTATGACCGTGATCAAGATCAATGCCATCACCGTCCCTTCCGAGTCGGGAGATGAGTTGGCCCGCCGCTTTGCCAACCGGGCCGGGGCGGTGGACGGCGCCGACGGCTTCGAGGGCTTCGAGCTCATGCGTCCGGTCGACGATCGAGAGACCTGGTTGGTGGTGACGCGCTGGCGTGACGACGCCGCCTTCGAGGCGTGGGTGGCATCACCGGCGTTCGGGCACGGTCATCGGGGTTCCACGGAAGGGAGCGATGCGCACGGCGCGCACGGCGCGCACGGGCACGGTTCGGGTGACAACACTGGCACTGCACCCCCGGTGTCGATGAGCAGTGAGCTGTGGGCCTACGAAGTCGTCGACCTGTCCACTCCCGAATGAGCGTCGCTCTTCCATCCAAGGCC
This sequence comes from Acidimicrobiaceae bacterium, assembly GCA_030838245.1. The sequence continues at coordinate 5,107 of JAUTXB010000100.1, read as the reverse complement.
GTGCCGGTCCATCGGCGGTCCATCGAGTACGAGGCCTTCGATGCCGATGACTCGCTCGTCATCATCGGGAAGCTTCGCGACTCTCGACCGTGGGCGGAGGCCCCAGCGGTAGAGCACGTCCACGACATGGAGCTGCGAGTGACGGTCCGTGTCGCCGACTTCACCATCACCGACGCGGAGGCGGTGATGCATACCTTTCCCCACGCCGAGTGCCCGGACATTGTCGACGCATTCCGGGACATGGTCGGCCTCAGCGTGGCCCGCGGCTACACGCGCGCCGTGCAAGAGAGGTTCGCTGGCGTGTCGGGCTGCACCCACCTGGAGCACCTGGCCCGTTCCCTCGGGCCCGTGGTCATCCAGGCTGCGACGTCCCATATGGCTCGGGTCAGGTCCACCGATGAGCAGGAGCACGGTGATTCCGGCACGGGCACCAGCCCGTTGGCCATCCGCAACTCGTGCCACGTCTGGGCGGAGGACGGGGTGGCCGAGCAGAAACTGGCTCTGGGCTGGCAGCCCGGGACCGACGCCTACCCTGCCCCCACCCTCGTCCATTTCCGGGAGCGTGCCGCCAAGGGCAGCTGAGCGTCGCTCTCGTCAGGGTGAGCATTCACGGGGTAGGTCCGTCATGATGGATGCATGTCCGATGCCAGCGGGACCTCCTTGTGGTCCGTCCGATCAACTGGCTCGCTGCTCTCGATCAACTCGAAGGGTTCGGTCCTTTCGATCAACTCGATCGGATCGGTGCTGTCCATCGGCTCGATCGGCTCGGCCGGCTCGGTGTTGTCGGTGGGCAGCTTCTTGGGCGTGGCCTCGGTCATGTCGGCCGTGTCCGTCCTCTCGGCCATGTCCTGGCGCTCGTGGCGCGGCGTGCTCGAGGCGGGCGCGGGTCGGGGTGCCCGACAGCCTCATCGCTCCTGACTGACCGAGCCGATCGGCCACTATCCAGTCGGGCTCCGAGGCGCCCGGCTAGGGCCCAGTGGTCGTGGTGGGTGGCACCGTCGTGGTCGTCGGGGGAACCGTCGTTGTGGTGGGCGGCGGCGCGGTCGTCGTGGTGGGTGCCACCGTCGTGGTCGTGGGCGGCGGCGCGGTCGTGGTGGTGTGGGGCCTGGTCGTGGTAGTGGTCGAACTGCTCGTCGTCGTCGTGGTCGGGCTCTTGGAATTGGATCCGGTGGTGAGCAGCAGGACGATGATCAGGATGATCAAGATGACGGCAAGCGCGGCGATGAGCCATGGCCACCAATTCCGCCTTTTCCTGCCGTCATAGTCGTCACCCCCTCCGGGAGGCCGACCACCCGGAGGTTGGTACGCACCAGCTGCGGCTGTCGGGACGACGGTGGTGGCCTCGCCGGTCGGGCCCGTGACCACTCTGGTCGGCTCGTCGGCTGCCGATGGACCTTGGCCGCCGACGGGCGGGACAGCTTGGGTCCGACCGTACGGATCGGCCGGGGGCGGAGGAGCCTGTCCGGCCGGCGGTGGCGGCAGGCTTTCGAAATCAGGGTGTTGTTCGGGCGGGTACCACTTGTGGTCGGATGCTTGCCACCAACCACTCCCCCGCGAGTAATCGCTCATTGGTCCATCACCTGCTGTCCCCGATCGCAAGTGTCACGTTGGGCTGGATCTTAGGCACAACGATCCAGGCGTTCGCGGATGGCACCTTCGGCAACGGGGCCAAAGGGCGCCCGGGTTGACGGGCAGCGATTACCGTGATGGGGCATGAGCGTGGACATGGATGGCACGTCGTGATCGACGTTGATCTGGCGAAGGTGACGAAGGTCCTCTTCGGAAACGAGTGGTGGGACGTACACCCCGGCTCGCTCGTTATCGACCAAGTGACACTGGCAACGGAGGACGATCCTCGGCCGGGCGAGACGTCCCCGATGGCGTTTCGGTTCGTGGGCTCCTCGCTCGGCGAGTCCCGGGTCAAAGGACAGGTCACCGGGGTGCTGTCAGCTTTGCAGGCCATGATCGAATAGGCGAACGGCCACAAAAGCTGGGGCACGCGGGTGGTCGGAAGAACGCAGACGGATCACTCACGCTGAGCCGTCTGTCGCGCATGCCGGTAATGTCGGAGTGACCAACGCGCCTCCCACTCCGTCGAGCGAACAGGACTGTCCCATCGAACCGACCGAACTTCTTTCCCGCGTGCCCCTCGAGGCAACTTCGATGGTGGCGGCGGCCCGTTCGGCCGGGCTGGATGCACCAGTGGCGTCGTGCCCGGGCTGGGACGTGACCGCCCTCCTCCGGCATATCGGGAAGGTCCATCGCTGGGTGGCTTTGGTGATCGCCACCGGAGACATGAACACACCGCGGCCCGATGGCACGGCGCCGCGAGGCCCTGAGCTCTTCGAGTGGATCGAGGCAGGGGCGAACGAGCTCTTCGCCGCCGGCATGGAAAAGGGCCCCACGGCGCCGGCGTCGAACTGGGCCGGTGTCACGCCCACCACGGCGTTCTGGTTTCGCCGGATGGCAAACGAGACGGCTGTCCACTCGTGGGATGCCCGGGCTGCGGCAGGGAATCCCGAGCCCATCGAGGCCGAACTGGCCGCTGACGCCATCGACGAGTGGCTGATGGTCATGGGGGCGATGCGCCCTCCGGAGGGTCTGTCAGGGACCCTGCACGTTCACTGCACCGATGTGCCGGGCGACTGGACGCTCGATTTGGCAACCTTCGAGGCCGAGAGGCGAAGTGCCGATGCCGACGCTCAGCTTCGCGGTTCGGCGTCGGGGATCCTGCTCCGTCTGCTCAACCGCTCCGACGACGGCGAGATCCTGGGTGACTCCCGCATCCTCGCCGATTGGGGTGACAAGGTTCACTTCTGACCGTCGTCGTGGGCCGGGAGCCCGCCGCGCTCTCGGAAAGCTCGTTCAGATGGCTTGAGTCGTACATCCCCGTTCGCTGCCGGCAGCCGCCTATGTGGCGGCGTGGGCGAACAGGGACCACAACACCAGGAAATAGCAGGCGGTGGCCACCACCACCATGGCGTGCCACACCTCGTGATAGCCGAAGACATCCGGGTACGGGTCGGGACGGCGGATGACCAGAACCAACGCACCGAGGGTATAGAGGGCTCCTTGGACGAACAGGAGGGAAAGCTGGACGGGATCAAGCCGACGCAGCATGGCCGGGAGCACGGCCATGGCCAACCAACCCAACAGGATGTAGAGCGTGCCACCGAGTACACGGGTCCGTTCGAGGTTCACCATCTTGATGGTCACACCGACAGCAGCGCCGATCCAGGCCAACGCCACGAGCACCTTGCCATTGGTCCCCGGGGCGACCAGGAGGCACATGGGCGTAAAAGCGCCGGCGATGAAGACGTAGATCACCGCGTGGTCCATCCGGCGCATCCAGTAGCGAGCTCCGATGGTCATGGGCAGGAGGTGGTAGGCCGCGCTGACCCCGTAGAGAGCGGCCAACGTGACGGCGTAGAGCACGATGCTCCCCTGGTCCCCCGATCGGTGCACCAGCAGAGCACCGGCCGGGATGGCCACCACGAAGGCGGCCAGGTGTAGCCAGCCACGGAGCCTGGGCGACGTATCAACGCCACTGAGCCGCAGTGGCGGGGGTACTCGGTTCGGCCGGGAGGCCCCACGGCCGAGGACGCTCGAAGTTCGCCAACCGGGAAGCGGTGACGTCACTGACGTTCGAGTCGATCAGCGTCGAGGACGGCGCGCATGTGCCCAGAGTAGAAGCTCCACCTGTCGGAGGTGGCGACCGCGACTCGTTGGGGTCAGGAAGGTATCTGCCCGCTTCGCCAGGCATCAGCGCCGGCCGACGCGGCAGTACGAAGCTGTTGCAGCTTCACTTTGGCCGTCTCGCTCGGAGGCGTCTCTTGGAGGCGTGCCCATTCACGGGCGGCGGCTATGAGCGCGGCGCCACCCATGGCCATGCCCAGAGCGACGAGGAGTGAGCCGAGCAGAGCCAGGCCGGCCCCGGCACCGATGAGGGTCGTGTTGACCTGGACCTTTTGCATGTCATCAGACGCCACTAGGCACCTCTTCCCACACTCGTCTCATTTACTCCCGTGTCTCGCAGGCAGGATCCACCGTATCGCTGGGGCATCGACCGCGCCATGGTCTCCCGTGGTCGGGCGCTGCAGAAGACAATCCGCCCCAGTTCGCAGGTGGACCCCACCGGGCTTGATCTCGACCGTGGGCCTATTCTCGGCGCAGCAATGACCCAGACCCAGCGCCACATCCACTGGGCAGCGATGAATCGGAGCGCTCAGGGCCGTCTCAACCGTGAAGCAACGAGACTGGAGGCAGACGAAGATGCTCACTGTGGACGAAGCAGTGCAGGGCTACATCGACGGCATCGCACCCGAGTACCGCCCCCTGTTCGACCGGGTCCACCGGTTGATCGTGGCGGAGCACCCCGACGCAACTGTGGTCCTCTCGTACAAGATCCCCACCTACAAGGTCGGCAAGCGGCGCCTCTATGTCGGCGCCTGGAAGCACGGCCTGTCGATTTACGGCTGGCAACAGGGCAGCGACGACGCCTTCACATCCCGCCACCCGGAGCTCAAGACGAGCAAGGGGACCCTCCAGCTACGGCCCGAGGACGCTGCAGCAATCCCCGATGACGAGCTCAGCGACCTGGTGCGGGCTGCGCTGGATACATGACAAGCACGCAGCCACGAACCGTTGATATCCGGTAGCAGGAGGGCCGGCTACCCATCCCGGCAACCGGCGTTGACCTTGACCTCCATGGGTCGGGCTCCGTGGCTTCCCAAACCATTCGTCCAGTATCCGCCTCGACGCAATCCTGCCTCATTCAATCGACGCTTACCTGTCTGTGACACGATGACTCGTACGGGGTTCTTCAGGTCGATTCACTTCAACGCTGAAGCAATCGGTGGGCACGAGCCGCTCTTCGACCTAACATTTCGTCGTGAGACGCAACGGACAATCGACATCCAATCGCTTTGACGGCAAGGTCGCAGTCGTCACCGGCGCATCGTCGGGAATCGGGCGCCGATTGGCATTGGACCTCGCAGAACGAGGCGCCACTGTGGTGGGCTTGGCGCGACGTCAGGAGCTGTTGGCCGAAGTCGAGAAGCTGCTCCAATCAGCGACGCCACATAGCTCCACGAGAGTCTGTGACGTA
>JAUTXB010000082.1 GCA_030838245.1 Acidimicrobiaceae bacterium | reverse complement strand
TGACCATGTCCTCGATCTTGCCGTAGCGGTTGGAGTACTGGCCGGCCCCGCGACAGGCCAACCATCCGCCCACGGTGGAGAGGTCCATCGACTGGGGCCAGTGGCCGAGGGTCACGTCGTGGTCGTTGCGGAGCCCGTTCTCCACGTCGGGACCGAAGGTGCCGGCGCGCAGGTCGGCCACCAAGGAGGTGGTGTCCACGTCGCCGATACCGGCCAGGCCGCAGAGGTCGAGGACGACCCCGCCGTAGAGGGGGACGGCAGAGCCGCAGACGCCGCTCCGTCCGGCCGAGGGGGTGACCGGGACGCCGGCGTCGTTGCAGGCGGCGAGCACCGCCGAGACCTGGGCCGTGTCGGTGGGTCGGGCGATGAGGGCTGGACGGGCCGGGACCTGTCCTCGTGCCGCCCACCCGATGGCCAGCGGCCACCAGTCGCGTCCGGCTTCGGCTCGCGACTCGTCGTCGTCGCTGACCTCGTCGCACACGTCGACCAGGCGACGTCGGAGCGCGTCGTCGACGCCGACCCGCGCCCCACCGAGACGTTCCCCGACGTCTTCCCAGGGGGCGTTGATGGGCGAGACGGGCGTCGGCTCGGTCATCGGCGTTCCTCTCGCGAAGTCGGGCCGCCCTGCGGGACCCGGTCGGACGGCAGGCCTCCATCAGGCACCCGCTCCGACGATGCGTCTGCTCTGAGGGCAGAGACGGCGTCGGCACCGAGCCCGGCCCGGACCAGCACTGCTCGAACCGAGTCAGCGTAGGTCTCCGACTCGGCCGATGCTTGCTGGTCCGTCCAGCCGAGGTCGGGTGCGATGAGCTCGGCCACCCGGTGGGCGGCATCGGCGGTGGCGGCGGCGTCGTGCAGCACGGCCCGCGTCCGCCGGTCGAGCACGTCGCTCAGCGATCGGGCCATCTCGGCCCGCACGGCGTAGACGGCCTCGACGGCCAGGTAGGGGAGTCCGGGCACCAGCGGCTCGAGCAGCTCGGGACGGCCCGCGCTGATGGCCAGCACGTCCGGCGTGTCGGTGCCGAACCGGCCGGCCAGGTGGGCGGCGGCACGGGTGGCGGCGTCGGGGTCCCTGAAGGTGACGTCCGGGCTCGCCGCCGCCGGCGCGTGGTCGCGGCTGCCGGCCCCGTGCAGCTTGAGCTTCTTGGTCACCGAGGGCAGCGAGCGCTTGCCCAGGCGGGACACGACGACGTCGACGGTGTCCTGGGCCATCTTGCGGTAGGTGGTCAGCTTGCCGCCGGTCACCGTCACCACCCCGGTCGCCGAGGTGGTGACGGTGAGGCGGCGCGACAGGTCGGCCGACCGCTCCCGCAGCTTCCGCTTGCCCTTGGTCGGGAGCAGGAGCGGCCGGAGGCCGGCCCAGACGCCCAGGATGTCGTGGCGGGTGATCGGGCTGGTGACTACGGCGTTGGCCGCGTCGAGGATGTAGTCCACGTCCTCGGGGAGGCAGGCCGGGTCGTCGAGGGGGCCGTCCCATTCCGTGTCGGTGGTGCCCAGGTAGACCTGCTCGCCCCAGGAGACGACGAAGATGGAGCGGTGGTCCTTCGGCACCGGGATCACCGCGGCGATGTCACACGGAAGCTTGTCGGCCGGCACGGTGATGTGGATTCCCTTGGCCGGGCGGATGGACGGCGCCCCGGCGCCCTCGTCGAGCCCCCGGACGTGGTCGGCCCAGACCCCGGTGGCGTTCACCACCACCGAGGCGCGGATGTCGAAGGGCTCGCCGCCATCGGGAGCGACTCGGGCACCGGTGACTGTGTACTTCTGGTTGGACCTGCTCCGAGGACCAGGGGTGTCCTCTGGACCGGTTGTACCGCCCTCGGCCGTCGCGTCGTTGGTCAGCATGGCCGTGACAGCCACGTGGTTGGCCGCCACCGCCCCGTGGTCGAGCACCGCCGTCCGCAGCACCTCCAACGTCAACCGGGCGTCGTCGGTCCTGGCGTCCCAGTAGAGGAACCCGGCCACCAATCGGTCGGTGCGCAGGGTGGGGAGATGCTCCAGAGCCTGGGCCCGGGTCACCCGCTGATGGCGCTGTCCGATGCGGACGCCGCCGGTCAGGTCGTAGAGCCACAGGGCGGATAGGTAGGTGGTGGCCACGCTGCGGTTAATGACGCCGTCCCGGCCGAACAGCGGGATCAGAAAGGGGAGGGGCGAGACGAGGTGGGGGGCGTTGTCCAAGAGGCGCTGGCGCTCGGCCAGGTTCTCGTACACCAGGCGGAACTCGCGTTGCTGGAGGTAGCGGAGCCCGCCATGGACGAGCTTCGACGACTTGGACGAAGTGCCCGAGGCGAAGTCGTCTTTTTCGACCAGCGCTGTGCGCAGTCCGCGGCTGGCGGCATCCAGGGCCACCCCGGCCCCGGTGATGCCGCCCCCGATGACCAGGACGTCGAAATGCTCGGTGGCCAGGCGGCTCAGGGCCGCGTCGCGATCGAACTCGGCACGATCAGAGTCAGCTCGATCGGGTGCGGCCCGGTCGACCGAGGGGCCAGAAGAGGGGCCATCGGAGGGTTCGGGAGTGGTGGTGGTGCGACCGGCAGGGTCGGGAGCGGTTGCAGACACGTCGGAAGCCTGCCACAGGCGTCCCAGGCGGCGTTTCCCCTCTTTATCTACAATCGTTGTAGATAAACAATCGTTGGTGATATGCTGTTAAGGCAATGAAGACCCCCGAGGAGCTCACCCAGTTGTTCCGGGACAACGGCCGGAAGGTGACAGCCCAACGCCAGTGCATCTTTCGGGTCCTGCAGGGAGATGTGACCCATCCGTCGGCCGAGGCAGTCTTCGAATCGGCCCGCCGGGACGTGGAGACCATCTCGTTGAAGACGGTGTACCAGACCCTCAATGATCTGGCCGAGCTGGGCGAGATCATTTCGCTCGACGTGGGGACGGGGATGACCCGTTTCGACCCCAACGTCGACGATGCCCACCATCATGTGGTCTGCCGTCGGTGTGGCAAGGTGCGCGACGTCTATGCCGACTTTCCCGACATCCGCCTTCCCGACGGATCGGACCTGGGCTTCGAGGTGGGAAGCGCCGAAGTCGTCTTTCGGGGCTTGTGTGCCGAATGCCAAGCTGCCATGGCCGGAGAGGGCGCCGATCTCGGCCCGGCGGATCACGCGCTCGCAGTAACAACCAATGGACCATCTCGACAATGAAAGGAACACTGTGCCTGCACTGAAGAACAGCAAGACCGAGGAGAACCTCAAAGAGGCGTTTGCCGGCGAGAGCCAGGCCAACCGCCGGTACCTCTACTTCGCGCAGAAGGCGGACGTAGAGGGCTATCCGGATGTCGCCGCCCTGTTCCGGTCGGTGGCCGAGGGCGAGACGGGTCATGCGTTCGGCCACTTCGACTTCTTGCGGGAGACCGGCGACCCGGTGACCGGCGTCCCCGTCGGCCCCACCGCCGACAACCTCAAGTCGGCCATCGAGGGTGAGACCTACGAGTACACCGAGATGTACCCGGGCTTCGCCAAGACCGCTCGCGACGAGGGCTTCGAGGAAGTCGCCGAATGGCTCGAGACGCTGGCCCGCGCCGAGAAGAGCCACGCCGGTCGGTTCACCGAAGGACTGGCGTCGGTCTCCTGACCGACGGGCGAGCGCCAGGCGCGCTCACGTTGTAGGTCGCCGGTCCCGGGGAGACCCGGGACCGGCGCATGTCACCGGCCGGTCGGTGCCCTTTATGCGCGCCCCGGGGGTCAAGCCGGTCCATCCCATCTAGCTGGTGGCCCGGGCGTACGGCATAGCCGAGGAGGATGACCGATGAGCGAGGCAACGCCGCTGACGTTGGCCGACATTGCCGACCAACGGGCCTACGAGCGGGAGCGGGACGAGTTCCGCCGCACCGTCATCGCCGTGAAGAAGCTCCGTCGGGTGTCGATCGGGCCGGTGATCACCGCCACCTTCGAGAACCGGCTGACCATGCGCTTCCAGGTCCAAGAGATGGCCCGGGCCGAGCGGATGTTCAGCGACGAGCAGATCCAAGGGGAGCTCGATATCTACAACCGGCTGCTCCCCGCTTCCGGTGAGCTGTCGGCCACCCTGTTCTTGGAGCTGACCGACGACGCGCAACTGCGCCAGTGGTTGCCCAAGCTGGTAGGGATCGAAAAGGCAGTCGAGTTCCGCATCGGCCAATCCGGGAGCGCGGACATCGTGCGCTCGATCCCCGAGGCCGACCATGCCTCGCACCTGACCCGAGAGACCGTCACCTCGGCCGTCCACTACATCCGGTTCCGTTTCACCGAGGCGCAAGTGGCCGCGTTCGCCGAGGGCCCGGTGGTCCTCGCCGTCTCCCATCCCCAGTACCCCGAGGGAGCCGACGGCATCGAGCTCAGCCCGGCGACCCGGTCGGAGCTGTTGGGAGACCTGTGGGGGGAGTAGCGCCGGCGCGCAACCCGGTCATTCGAGCCAGGTCACCCAATCCCGAGTCGCCGCTGGTGGATCAGCGAGGAGCCGCCCGAGGGCGGCGATGAGGTCTTCGGGGTAGCTGTGCCGGCCCCGATGAAACCGGCGTGGCGATGTGAACACGACTCCGGCATGGTGCTTGCCAGTGGCCGCCCAGGAACGCACGATCTGGTCGAAGTCTTTGGCATTCTCTGTGACGACTGCACGACCATCGACGGCAGCGGCGCCGAGCAGGTCCTCGTCGGCGAGCACCGTCAGCCGAGAATCGTCAGCTGCTGCCATAACGTCATGGCCTCGTTGACGGAGTCGCGTGGCCGCCGAGGGGGAGTGGTGGACGTCCAACAGGAGCCTCAACCGGCGAGCAACTGCTGGCGACGTCGCCACAATGTCTCTGCCTCTTCGGTAGCGGCGGTATTGGCGGCAATTTCGGCGTCGATCTCCTCGGGGAGGTCCGCGTAATAGTCGAGGGCGGCTGACACCTGCTCGGTCGAGAGATTGAAGAGTTCGACGGCGCGTTCGATGCGCTGGGGCACGGGGACGTCGCCGCCAACCAGCCCGGCGATGACCTCCCAGACGTCCGGCCCACCGACCAATCCGGCTCGGCGCCCCGTCGCCCCGTCGCGGAAGACGATGAGTGGATGTCGCCGCTGGCGAAGGCCTTCTTCTATCAACTCCTCAGCAAGGGCTGACGCCGAGACCTGTCGGGCTGCTGCCTCACCCTTCAGGCGTTCGAGTACCCGGGCGCTGTGAAACCGGACCGACAGTGGGTGATTCGCCATGACTACATTGTAGTGAGGCCGGGAACAGCGTCGCCCATCCTCTTCGTTCCGGGACGTGCCCGTGCAAGGGTGCCGGCCTCAGCCCTTGTCGGCCAGATCCCCGCTTTGACTGTCGGGAGGGCCGGGCTTCGTGGGTTGAACAGGTTGGCGGCCATCGACGACCGTTCCCCCGCCGCCTCGCCTCGCCTCGGATACAGCACGGTGCTCACGCCACCGCCAGCGACGCCCATCTGCCGTTCCCACCGCGTCCAAACCGCTCTAGGCACCCTGCGCCGAGGGCTCAACCAAATGACGTAGACGGTTCGTACTACTTGGGGACGTCCTCCCTGTCGCGAAGGCGGAACCTAGACGTAGGCCGGTACCTCGGTCGTGTCATACCAAGGAGCCGGAGGGCAACCATGAGAACCATCAGCAATGGGATGCGGGCCCGTTGGCTTGTCGACTCGGTCGACAGCGGAGCCCGTCGCCTGGTGGCCATCGTCGCCGCAGTAGTCATCGTGGCTGCAACGGTGATCGTTATCGCCTCACCACCGGCGCACGCAATCTCCGGCGGTGGTGCCCCGCCCACACAGCTCATCTCGACGGCGACGGCCGAGTGTCCCGCCCTCCCGGGCGGCTGTACCGCCGCCACGCTGGGGACTGGCCAGGTGCTGACGGTTACCTTCAACGAGGCACCGGCGGTCGGCAGCAACTTCAGTTTGTCGCTCACCGATGGGACCGACCAAGGGACCATTGACTCGAGCAATGCCGTCGCCGTGGCCGCCGGCTCGACCGTCACCTACACGCTGACCGGTGCTCCCAGCCTGCAGACCGGAGGCCATCTCTCGCTCGCCACCCTCGAGATCCTGAGCCAGAGCGGCGTGACGGCCCAGAGCGGCGGAGCCCCGTGGAACTTGATCGTGAGTGGCGAGGTCGACAAGAACGGCACCCAGTGCACCCCTGTGTACCAGCGCGTGTTCGGCGGGACGAACTGCTCGATCGGCTTCGGAGGCGCGGGCCCCACTGCGCCGGACGTCTACGACGTCATCGCCGTCCCTACGGCGGACCTGCCCGGGCCGCCGATGGACAACGCCCCGGAGGTCATTACAAACTGCCAAGCCGGTTCGTCGGACCTTGCTTACTCGCTGACCGGAGCGGTACTCCTCGGCCAGCAGGGCTGCGGCGTGTTCCCGGCGGGGGAGAGCTCCATCGGCAACACCACGTCGAACACACTTGACTACATTCCGACACCGGGCCTCGTCTCGTACATGGAGGTCGGCGTCGTCGAGCAGGTCCCCGGTTCCCTCTACGTGAGCGGCACCGACGCCCCGCCCCAGTACGTCTCCATCGCTGTCTCGGGCAACCAGGCCACGTTCAACTACGACACCCCCGTGATCTGCCAGGGACCGGGGGCGCCTCAGACAGTGTCGGAGTTCACCTATGCCTCTCCGTGGTGGTCGACTAGTCGATCGAGCCTCGTGTACCCATCGTCGGTCACCTGCCCCGCCGGTTCGTCATCCACCTCCATCGTGGTCACCTATCCCGGCACCATTCCGACGACGGGCGTGCGGTTCAAGTTCGAGGGATTTGGCGACGGGTTCTTCGTGGTCGGCCCCCCCGGCAGCCCACTCGCCGGCGAGCGCGAGGCGTCCCAGAGCGCCTACGTCGGGACCACACCGGCGCCGCCCAACCCGACCATCGCGCAGTTCACCGGGCCGGCGACACCGCTGCCGTCGAGCGGAGGCTCGACCAGCATCACTCTGGCCACCTTGAACGCCACGCAGTGCTCCGTGAGCGCGACGCCTTCTGCCGGGGTGCAGATATCGATCCCGTACACGCCCGCCCCGGCCATCCCGCCGCCCGAATCGACGGTGCCATGCCCGGCCGCCGCGGTGACGGTCACCGTGGCCTTCCCCCCGAATACCACCGCCGCCCCACAGACGTACGTCCTGACGGCGACGGCGGCCGGCCTCATTGGTTCGACGCCGGCCAGCCAGGCCCTGTCGATCGTCGTCCTTCCCGGCGCAGTTGTCCCACCCCCGCCATCTGCCGGGTACGACCTGGTGGCCAGTGACGGTGGCATCTTCACCTTCGGTCCTGCCTTCTTCGGGTCCGAAGGCGGGATGCGTCTGAACCAACCGGTGGTGGGCATGGCCATGACGTCCGATGCCAAGGGGTACTGGCTCGTCGCCCGGGACGGTGGCATCTTCACCTTCGGGACGGCCGGATGGCACGGATCCGTTCCCCAGGTCGCCAGCATCGCCAATGCCGTCGGGATGGCGGCCGACAAGGCCACCGGTGGCTATTGGGTGGTGGGGTCCAACGGTTCGGTCTACGCCTTCAATGCGCCGAACTACGGGGGCATGGGAGGCCAGCACCTGAACCGACCGGTCGTGGGCATGGCCGCCACGCCTGACGGCTTGGGGTACCAGCTGGTTGCGTCCGACGGAGGGATCTTCAGCTTCGGAGACGCCCAGTTCCACGGGTCGATGGGCGGACAGCACTTGAATCGGCCGATCGTGGGTATCGCAACCGACCCGAGCGGCCAGGGCTACTGGGAGGTGGCCAGCGATGGCGGCATCTTCTCCTTCGACGCCCAGTTCCACGGGTCCATGGGCGGCCAGCACCTGAACCAGCCGATAGTGGGCATGGCCGCCACGTCCTGACCTCACCGAGCGGGCGGGCGCTCCCACTCGTACGTCGAGCACAACCGATAAGTCACGGTCGAAGGCATCCACTCGCCCGTCACCCACGACCGGCATCCCACACGTTGCATGCGCACCCAATTGGGCGTCACAGATTGAAGGCGGCCACCATGCTCGAGGCGTTCGCCGACTGACCAAGCGTGGGCAGCCCGAGGAGCTGCTCGGACGTCCGCAGGAGCGAGTAGTGGTTGAACGAGGCGTTCGACTTCGTTCCGGAGCGAACCGTGGGTGCGGCCACGATCATCGGTATGTGGTTGTCATTGGTTCCCTCGTCCCACACAACGAACACCGCCGTCTGGCCGGCACGATAGGCCGGGCTCGAGAAGACGGCCGGGAGGAATGTGGACATCCAGGTGTCGCTGGTCTGAACCGAGCAGTCGTGGCCGTCGTGGCACAGGTTCGGGGTGACGAACGCGAAGCTCGGCAGCGTATTCCTCTGAAGGTTCCTGGCCAGCGCACCGGTGCCCATTGGCCCCAACGCGACGTCTGACTTCTGGCAGGCCTGTCGCAAGGGCACGTAGTACACGGCGGGATTGTGTCGCGGCGCGTAGAGGCCGGATCCGGTGGTGTCGCACGGGCTGGGCATGGACTCGTCGTAGCCCCGCCAGGTCAGGCCGGCTCCATTGACTTGGCTGAAGATCGAGGGAGCGTTGACGGGTTGATCGGACGGGTCGCCGTCATCGGTGATGCCAAAGGTCGAACCACCGGTGGCTGCCAGGTAATTAGGGAGAGAGGGGTGTGAGATCCCCTGATAATTGGTAGCCAACCCGCACCGGGCGGCGAGTGAGTTCAGATACGGCGCGTCGGAAGAGCCGATAACCGAGCCATAGCTCTCGTTTTCCAACCAGATCCAGATGACGTGCCGGTAGGTGCGAGCGGCCGAGGGGTGGCCACATGGCCCCGACCCGGGCTTAGACCCGGAGCGTTGCGCCGTATCGCTTGCCGCCGGTGACTGAGCGCCCCCGGCCGACGACCCAGGGCCCGCGATACAAGCCCCGACCGTCATGCCCATGGCCATGGTGGCTGCCACCGCTCGCCGTCGTGCCGGCTGTCGCCGCCCTCGTCTGCCCTTATTCCTCACGATGGCGCGAGACCGGTAGCAATGGGTGGGAGACCAGGGCTCGGGCCTGGCGGAACCAGCGCCACAGTCGAGTTCGGTACCACTCGTCGCTTCCTTTGTTGGCCGCTCCCACTCCCTGCATCCAGGATCGTACGTCTTCCCGGGTGCTATCGGGCCGGACGATGATCCGGGCCAGCGAGAACAGGTTGTCGTGCGGCGAGCTGAACGAGTCCCGGACCCCGCAGGCCGACTGGTAACCGGCATCGACCACGAGGCGGCGAAGGCGCGGGCTCGAGTAGCCATGGGGGTAGGCGAAGCTCCGGACAGGATGGCCCAGCCACTCCTCGAGGAGCTTCTTCGGCCGCACCACCTCGTCCCAGGCTTGCGCCGTGGCCAGGGTATCGAGCTCGGGATGGGAGTGGGAGTGCCCGCCCAGCTCGGTGCCCATGGCCTCCAACTCGGCCAGCTGCGACCATTGGAGCATGGGGGCCGCCTGCAACCGCAGATCCTCATGACCGGTCCGGGGCACGAGCGCGCCTGTCGTCACATAGAGGGTGTGGGCGATCATGCGCTCGGCCATGATCGGCGCGGCCGTTGTCCGAAAATCGGCGAATCCATCGTCGAAGGTGACGCCCACGACGCGTTCGGGTAGCGGCTTCTCCTGGGTGAGCAAATCGACCAGCGCCGAGATGGTCAGCGGCGTACTTCCCGAATCGACGAGCTCGCTCATGTGGTCACGGAACCGTTCGGGCGACACTGTCCAGGGGACGGCCCATGTCGGGGGATCGCTCGACACCGAGTGGTACAACAGGAGCGGGATGGGTGAGCCCATCACGTGGGCCAGGAGTCAGCCGAGCCCCTGTCCACGGCCGAGCCTCTGTCCTCGGCCGAGCCGTGGACACCTGGTCGCCCTGGCCCGGCATGTTCCTGGTGAGCTCGATCCCGAGCACCGTCCAGGACTGCAGCGACCGACGTGATCCCGGCCAGTACGGCCAGGCCGGAGACGGCCGACCACCAACCGAAGAGGGCCATGCCCTCGGCCACCAGGGTCGCCAGTGACACGCTGGTCACGATGGCCAGTACGAGGTGCTCGAGAGGACCTCGCTGGGACAGGATGCCGATGATCGGAATCCCGGGCCCGACGAATACGAACGTGAACACGACCACCACCCGCAGAGCCCCGGGGCCCGGGGCCGCGCTGACCACGACGGCCAGCCATCCGAAGGGCACGACCGTCCAGTAGGTGCCGAACCACGATCTCCACCCGGTGTAGCGGTGCCCGGCCACTCCTGGCTGCACCGCTGTGCCCGTCTCCATTTCGTCGCCGGTCATTACGCCTTCCCGGTTGTGGCCACGGCCGGGTTTCCCGACGCAAGACTGACCACGGTGATGTGCGGTGTCCGCATCACCACCACGAATCGTCCGGATGCCATCACGTCGCGCTCGACGCGCGACAGGTCCGCCCTGGGAAGGAGGCCGGTCATCTCCACCTCGGCCGCATCGGTGGAGCTGAAGATCAGGTAGGCATGGCGGTACCGGCTCATTGTCTGGGCGATGGTGTCGACGGGACTGGTGACGATACGACGGACGACCGCGGGTTCAT
>JAUTXB010000086.1 GCA_030838245.1 Acidimicrobiaceae bacterium | reverse complement strand
CAATCCCATGCACCACGACGAGATCCAGGCCACCGCGGCCGGGCAGCCGAGCGTCTTCGGCCACGGCATGTTCTCGATGGGGTTCCTGGGCTCGGCCCTCACCGACTACCTCGGGATCGGCACCATCCGGCACTACCAGGTCCGCTTCGCCAAGCAGACCTGGCCGGGGGAGGAGCTCCGCACCAAGATCGTGGTCAGCGCCAAGCGTACGGAGGGAGACGAGCATCTCGTCGACCTCGATGTGCGCCTGCTCAACGCCGAGGGCGAGGAGAAGGTCGTGGGGCTGGCTACCGCGGCCGTCCCCTCCCGGAGCTGACCGGGCCTCCCTGGCGTCTCGCGCTCACCAGGGCGCCATCGGAGCGCCAGGTCAGAGGACGGCGAAGGGCGGGATCTGCGACGGGGCGTTCTTGAACAGCTCGCCCTTGGCCCGGGACAGCTCCTCGATGGTCCACATCGCGTCCTGATGCACCTCGCCGACGGGCTCGAAGCTGCCCATGGCCCAGATGTTGCCCCCGAAGACCACGAAGACCTGGCCGTTCACGTCCGAGGCCTCATCCGAGGCCAGGAAGCCGACCAGCCGGGCGACATTTCGGGGATCCCAGTGGTCGAACTGGCCGTCGGCAGGGGCCGACGCACTGAAGATGTTCTCGGTCATCCTCGTCCGGGCCCGCGGGGCGATGGCGTTGACCGTGACCCCGTATCGCTCGAGCTCCCGGGCCAGTGTCCACGTCAGGGTGAGGATCGCCCCCTTGGCTGCTCCGTAGTTGGCCTGGCCCGGGCTGCCGAACAGGCCCGCCTCCGACGAGGTGTTGATGATCCGGCCGGTGATCCCGTTGCCCGCTTTGGCCAGGTTCCGCCAGTAGACGGCGGCGTGGTGGGCGGTGGCGAAGTGTCCCTTGAGATGGACGCGGATGACGTCGTCCCAGTCCGACTCCTCCAGGTTGAAGGTCATCTTGTCCCGGATGATGCCGGCGTTGTTCACCAAGATGTTCAGCTGTCCGAAAGTGTCGACCGCTTGTTGCACCAGGGCCTTGGCCCCCTCCCAGGAGCTGACGTCGTCACCGTTGACCACGGCGGTGCCGCCCTGCTCGGCGATCAGGTTGGCGACCTCGTGGGCGGGGGAGTCATCGCCACCCTCTCCCTGCAGCGACGCACCCACGTCGTTGACGATGACTTGGGCTCCCTCGGAGGCCAGCAAGAGGGCCTCCTGGCGCCCGATGCCCCGTCCCGCCCCGGTGACGATCGCTACCTTGCCGTCGAGCAAACCCATCGTGGCCTCCAGTGCCGTTGCCTCGTCTTGTGTCGGTTGTCCGATACCCGGATTGCTCGGGAGCGGGTGCTGCCACGCCTCTCGGGGTGCGGTCGGGTCGCCCAGCGGCCGGGCCGGTCGGCGCATGTTGACGCCACGCCGGAACCCGGGAAGCATTGCCCAATTCCGTTGCCTCAGCAAGACCGGAGCAGTGATGTCATGGCACCCTTTTCCCCCTCACCGTGCGCCGGCGTGCTCCGATGACCAGCGGCGACACCGGGTCGGTTCCATCGTTGCCCACCCGGTTGCTCCAGCGGGCCGGCCATGAGCTCGCCCGCATCCGGGCGCTGCCCTATGAGCGGCTGGCGCCTCGAGAAGCGGTCCGGATCGCCTACAACGTCCTGTTGCGACGGGATCCCGACCCGGCGGCGTGGGACCACTACGCCGGAGCCGTGCGGTCCGGGGTGTGGACCCGTGCCGACATTGCCGACCGGATCCGCGGCTCGAGCGAGTACCGCACCATGGTGCCCTACGGCCCGTCCTCGTTCTTCACCTCGCTGCACGCCAGCCGGTGCGAGTTCGTCCTCGGCCTCCCGCCGGCCCGACGGATCATCGACATCGGTGGGGGTCACACCACCGACGGGCGCGGCGCACTGGTCGTGCTCGGCTATCCCTATCCCTTCGACGAGCTGGTCATCGTCGACCTGCCCCAGGAGAGCCGCCACGATCTCTACCGCTCCGAGGCCTATGGCGACCAGGTCACGGCGGCGGGCACGGTGCGCTACGAGTACCGGTCCATGGCTGATCTGTCCTTTGCCGGGGATGCGTCGGTGGACCTGGTCTACAGCGGCCAGTCGATCGAGCACGTGAGCGAAGGCGAGGGCGACGTGGCCCTGGCCGAGGCGTTCAGGGTGCTCGAGACCGGTGGCCACTTGGCCCTGGACACCCCGAACGGGGCGCTGTGCCGGCTCCAGCAGGAGTCGTTCATCGACCCCGACCACAAAGTGGAGTACACCCTCGACACCCTCACCGACAAGGTGGCGGCAGCCGGATTCGAGGTGGTTGCCGCACGCGGGCTCAACTGGGGCGGGAGCGGCGTGGCCCGGGGCGTATTCGACCTGTCGGAGGTGGCCGCCCACAACGGGATCTTCTACGACGCCGCATCGTGCTACCTGCTGGCCTTGCTGTGCCGGAAGCCGTTGAGCAGCTGAGCAAGCTGACCGTTGAAAGGTCAGGGGCAAGCGTGCGGGCGAGAGGACTCGAACCTCCATCCCCAGAGGGGACCGGGACCTAAACCCGGCGCGTCTGCCAATTCCGCCACGCCCGCGGCCAGGTCAGCCTACCGTCGCTGGCTATAGTCGGCCGGTGCCGGGCCGGCATGACGAGCCGTTCTGCCCTGGCCATGACGCCAGTGCGGGCATAACCGGGCACCCGTGTCAGTATTCGATGGCCAGTATTCATGAGCCCGTGGTTACGGGCGCGGAAGCCTTGGCGCCAGAGGGCGTTGCGGAGAGGAATGGACAAGCGTGGCGTCGATCCCTACCGGCGGAGAGTCCGGGGATGTGAAGGACCAGGTCGAACTTTCGAGCTCGTCAGCCGACGGGTCCACATCAGCTCCGGAGAGCCTCGATGCCGCCGGCCGGGCGTCCTATCTGGCCGAGGTGATGGCCGATATCGATGCCGAGGTCAAGCGGCGGCGCGCCTCGGGCGACCTGCCGGCCGGACTCGAGCGCGAACTGGACGAGCTGTTCCTCGAGTTCTCCCCGGTCGGGATGCAGGGCAAGGCCCGGCTCCGCGAGACGCTGGCCCTGGTGGATGGGGCCGCCTACGTGGACACGGCCGTGCCCGTGCTGTCGAACAAGACGGTAGGTGTCTATATCAAGCGGCTGATCCGCAAGTCGACCAGCTGGTACATGAACTTCGTCGTCCACCAGATCGTGCGGTTCGCCTGGTCGGTGTCGCGGATGCTGCACCTGGTCGTCGACCACATCGATGACCTGGAGGCGACGGTCGACGCCATGCGGGCACCGGAGCTGCCGGAATCGGCCGTGCCCATTGTCGATGCGGGCACGTCGTGGTGGGCCCCGATCACCATCGACGCCGTCCGGGACGTGAGTGGCCGGGTGCTCCACGGCGAGTGCGGCAGCGGGTCGCTGGTCGAGGCGTTGGTGGGAGCGGGCATCGACGCCTACGGGGTAGAGCCCAGCCAACCGACGGTCGAGCCCGGCATCGAGCGCGGCCTGGACGTGCGGGCCGAGTCGGTCCTCGATCACCTCCAGGTGGTGTCCGAGGAGGCTCTCGGGGCCATCATCCTCAGTGGGTCGGTGCAGTGGCTGCACGCCAAAGACCGCGATCGACTGGTGCGACTGGCCGCCGGCCGCTTAGCCGTCGGCGGCGTCTTGGTCCTGGCCTCGGCGACGCCCGAAGCTTGGCAGCGGTCGGCTCCGTCCCTGGTCACCGACCTTGCTCCCGGGCGACCTTTGCACGCCGACACCTGGTCGCACCTGCTTGCCGCCTACGGCCTGCAGTCGGTGGCCGTCCATACCGGCGGCGAGGACCGCCGCCTGGCCAAAGTGTCCGGATCGGACGGCGATGCCGCCGCTGTCAACGCGGCCATCGATGCGGTCAACGAGCTCGTGCTCGGTCCGGCCGAGTACGTATTGGTCGCGGCGCGGGAGCGGTGACAGCCGTTCACCAATTCGTCCCGGCTCTCCTTCCTCGGGACGCCACCGGCGATCACACATTGGCCCTGCGAGGCGCCCTCCGGGCCCAGGGGTGGCAGTCGGACATCTACGTGGAGGCGGCCCACGACGAGCTGCAGCACGAGGCCAGCTACTTCGAGGAGTACACCCGACGGTCGAGGCCGGGGGACATCCTGGTCTACCAGGCCTCCACCGGATCACCGGTGGCTCAGTACCTACTTCACCGTCCCGAGACCCTCGTCCTCGACTACCACAACATCACCCCAGCGTCGTTCTACGCCCCCTGGGAGGCGCACACGGCGGAAAAGGTGACCGAAGCCCGCAGCCAGGTAGCCGCCCTGGCCCCGCGGGCGGCGCTGGGGGTGGCCCACTCCGAGTTCAGCGCGAGCGAGCTGGCCGCCTTCGGCTGCCAAACGACCGTGGTCGTCCCCATTCTGGTCAGCGTGGGCCAATGGTCGAAGACCCCGAACCCGGCCGCGGCCGCAGCCCTCGCCGCCCGGGCCGACGGCGGCACAGTCTTGATCTTCGTGGGCCGCCTGTCACCCAACAAGGCTCAACACCAGCTGGTTGAGGCGCTCTGGCTCTACCGTCGCTGGTACGACCCCAGGGCTCGCCTGTTGCTGGTCGGCCCATCCATCACCGACGGGTATGCCGACGCCCTGGTGGACCTGGCTGCTGAGCTGGGGCTGTCCGAGGCCGTCATCCACGGCGAGAACCTCACGTCAGCGGAGCTCGCCGCTTGGTACGGCGCCGCCGACGTCTTCGTCTGCCTCTCGGACCACGAGGGGTTCTGCATCCCTCTGCTCGAGGCGATGCAGTTCGGCTTGCCCATCGTGGCCTTCGCCGCCGGCGCCGTGCCCGAGACGGTGGGGCCGGCCGGGATCCTCCTCGAGACCAAGCGACCCAGCCTGGTTGCCGCCGCCGTCGACCGGATCCGGTCGGACACCGAGCTGGCTGGTTCGCTGGTGGCACTGGGTCGCCGCCGACTGCGCGACTTCGAGGCCGACCGAACCCGAAATCGCTTCGTCGAGGTCCTCGGAGCACTGGACAGACAGGAGCTGTGCGCTCGATGAAACTGACGCTCGTTACCCCGCGATATGGAGTCGAGGTCATTGGGGGCGCGGAGACGGCCGCCCGCATGCTGGCCGAACGGCTGTGCCTGCGGCGGGAATGGTCGGTGGAGATCCTGACCAGTTGCTCGCTCGACCACCTGACATGGGAGAACACCGAGCCAGCCGGTTCCTCCGACCTGAACGGTGTGACCGTTCGTCGCTTCCCGACGGCCAGCCGACGGCTCCCCGACTACTTCGCTCTGGACGGGATGCTCCGGGTCTCCCCGTCCACGGCCACGTTGCGCGAGGCCCGACAGTGGGTGGCGCTGAACGGGCCCCTGTGCCCCGAGCTCATCGAGGCGGTGTCGGACAGCGACAGCGACGTCATGGGTTTCTACCCGTACCTGTTCGCCACCAGCGTGGACGGCGTCGCCGCCGCCCGGGTCCCGACCGTCCTCCACCCTGCGGCCCACGACGAGGCCGCCCTCTACTTGCGTGCGTTCCGCCATACCTATCGGGACGTCGGTGGCATCGTGTACCACACCCAGGCCGAGCGCGACCTGGTCGAACAAGTCTTCTCGGTCGGGTCCAAGCCCCAGCTGGTGTTGGGCCTCGGTGTCAACGACCCGACCGGTGCCGGTCGGCGAGGCGGGGAGATCCTGGGTCTCGGTGACCGTCCCTACCTCTGCTATCTCGGCCGGGTGGACGAGCACAAGGGCTGTTCCATGCTGGCCGAATTCTTCGCCCGGTATAAGGAACGCCGGCCGGGGGATCTGGCGCTGGCCTTCGTGGGACCGGTCTCGGCCAAGTCGCCGGACCATCCCGACATCGTGGTCACCGGTACGGTGTCCGAGGCCGACAAGTGGGACATCCTGGCCGGCGCCACCACCATGGTGTCGTCGTCGGCCTACGAGTCGTTCTCACTGGTATTGCTGGAGGCCTGGACGCTCGGGGTTCCCGTCCTCGTCAACGCCACCTGCGCGGCCACCATGGAACACTGTCGACGCTCGGGGGGCGGGCTGTGGTTCGACTCGTACCGCTCTTTCGAGGTGGCCGTGGACCGGCTGGCCGGTGACGCCACCCTTCGCACATCGTTGGGCGAGGCCGGTCGGGCTTACACCGACCACTACTACCGGTGGCCCTCGATCATCGATCGCTACTCGAACTTTCTCGAGCAGGTGATCGAGCGAGGACGCCAACCCTCGCTCAACGATGGGGCGGTGACTAGGGTCGTCGACGCATTGCGCGAACCGGGGAGACGGCATGCCGGACAACGAGGCTGACGAGGTGGACGGTCGAGGCGATTCCTCTGCCGACAGTTCTCCCTCCGAGGTGGAGGGAGAACTGCTTGCCGCCTTCGACCGGCTGGCCCCCGCTGGCTCCCACCGCTGGAACTTCGAGGAGTCTATGAGCCGGCTCAACCCGCAACCGGCTCCAGACCCGGCCGCAGTCCTCGCGCCGTGGGGCGGGTTGCCCGACGACCTGTGGGCCCGTGGCCGTTCGGCCCAGATGGGCCAGCGCATGGTGGGCGACGTGGTGGCCGCCCTGGCCGACGTGCTCGTCGCCGACTCCAGGGCGACGACCGCGGCCGCCGTCGGAGGTCAGGCCGAGTCCGCGCGCCAGCAGTTCATCGCGGCGTGGGACGCCCTGCGCTACCTGGCCGCGCGCCTCGATCGACTGGAGCGCCCGAGCGACGTGGTCACCGAGCTGTTCCCCGACATGGCCCAGGACGCGCCCGATGCCGATATCGGTCACTGGGCCGACCGCCTGACCCAGTGGTTCCCTTCACCCGAGCGGGAGGGTCCGGTGGTCCACGGTGAATCCGGAGATGGGTCGCTGTTGTCCGCCCTCGCCGCAGCCGGCTATCAGGCCAGCGGTATCGACCCGAGGGCGGAACGGGTCTGGGCCGGTGCCGGGAACCCGACAGTGGCCCTGGGCGAGGTGGCAGAGCGCTTGACCGCCGTGGCCGACGGGACGTTGGCCGGTCTGGTCCTGAGTGGTTGCATTGACCGATTGGATGTCCCGGGAAAGCTCATGCTGGCCGAGCTGGCCGTGGGCAAGGCGGCGCCGGGAGCGACGGTGGCCGTGCTCCCGATGGACCAGCGCGCCTGGTCCGACGCCTGCCCAGTGACGGTCTCGGACCTCGCGCCTGGACGCCCCTTCCATCCCGAGACATGGGCGGTGGTACTGGAGCGAGCCGGCCTCGTCGATGTGGTCTGGCATCGACCCGAGGGCGGCGGGAGCACCCATGCCGTGGTGGGGCGGCGTCGCTAGTGGGGGCGATCCACCAGTTTGTGCCCATGCTGCACCGCCACGACGCGGTGGGGGAGCACACCATGGCGCTCCGGGACCTCCTCCACCGCCAGGGCGTGCCGTCGAAGATCTACTCGCAGATTCCCGACCCGCATACGGCGGAGGAGACAACCCCGTATCTCGAATACGAGGCCGAGGCCGAACCGGGAGACGTGCTCGTGTACCAGTTCGCCACCGAGTCGGCTATGGCCGGTTGGTTGCTGAAACGCGTCGAGCCCCTGGTCGTCAACTATCACAGCGTCACCCCCCCCGAGTTTTTCGCCCCTTGGAACCTGGGGATCACCCAGATCCAGGCCGCCTGCCTCCACGAGCTCGACCTGATTGCACCGGCAGCCACGTTGGGCATCGCCGTGTCCGAGTTCGATCGGGCCGAGCTGATCGCAGCCGGATGTCCGTCGACCGTGGTGATCCCCGTCCTGACCGCAGCCCGCCCCCTCCCGCCGGCGGACCTCGCCTTCCGCCGGTGGATCGAGTCCCGGTCCGGGTCGACCACCTGGTTGTCGGTCGGGCGCCTGGTCCCGAACAAGTCCCATCACCTGGCCATCGCCGCCCTCTTCGCCTACCGGATGTCCACCGACCCGTCGGCCACCATGGTGGTGGTCGGCTCCCCGGCGGAACCGCATTACGCCGTCGCCCTTCGCCACTATGCGGCCCAACTCGGTCTGCACGACGCCGTTTCGTTCCTCAGCGGGATCTCGGAGGCGGAGCTGGCGGCGTGCTATGACGCGGCCGACGTGTTGGTCATGCTTTCCGCCCACGAGGGGTTCGGCGTGCCGCTGGTCGAAGCGATGCGCCAGGGACTGCCTGTCGTGGCCCACGACGGCGGCGCGGTGGCCGAGGTCCTCGGCGACGTGGGCGTGCTTCTGTCGGGGACGGAGCCCCTGCAGGTGGCCGCGGCGGTGCGCGCTGTGCTCAGCGACCCCGAAGGGCGGAAGCAGGCGCTGGCCGGCTCGGACGACCAACTCCGCCACCTGGGCATCGAGTCAGCAGGGAAACGGCTGGTCGAAGCGCTGCAGGGCGTTCCGGAGACGGCGGGACCGGCCCGATGACATCGGGGCTCGGCCCGGTGGGGTTGCAACGACGGGAAGCAGTGACCAAGTAGGCTTTGCGCCTATGGATCACTTCAGTGGCGATGTTCGCCGACCCTCCGGTGCCACCTTTTCCGGTGTGCCTACCGCCATGACACCCGACGTGCTGGGAGCGGGCCCCGATGCCGACATCGGCGCCGGCGCCGACATCTTCAGGCGGCTGTTGAAGGAGCGCATCGTCTTCATCGGCTCGGCCATCGATCAGAACACCGCCAACCTGGTGTGCTCCCAGCTGATCCTCCTCGAGTCCGAGGACCCCGAGCGGGATATCTCGGTGTACATCAACTCGCCGGGCGGGTCGGTCACCGACGGTCTGGCCATCTACGACACCATGCAGTACGTGCGGCCCGACGTCCGGACCACGTGCGTAGGCCTGGCCGCCTCCATGGGGCAGTTCCTCCTGTGCGCCGGTGCGCCAGGGAAGCGGTTCGCTCTGCCTCACAGCCGGATCCTGATGCACCAGCCGTCGGGCCAGATGCAGGGACAGGCCGCCGACATCGCCATCCAGGCTGAGCAGATCATCTATCTGAAGCGGATGATGGCCGAGCGGATCTCCTTCCATACCGGCCAGCCGGTGGAGCGGATCGAGGCCGACTCGGACCGCGACCGCTGGTTCACCGCCGACGAGGCCAAGGAGTACGGCTTCATCGACGAAGTCATCCAAAAGGACATCCTCGAAGACGGCAAGGCCACCGCGGAGGCCATCGCCCCGTGAGCATCGGGTCGGCCGAGCCGATCGCGGTAGAGCCGGACCCGAGTGACGAGACGACCTCGGTGACGGTCGATCGGGCCCTTCCCGCCGATCAGCGACCGCTCACCGTTGTCAACGCCAAGGTCCGTATCGGGCAGCGGCTTAAGGACATCTGGGCCAGTCGGGAGCTGTTGGTGCTGCTGGTCAGGACCGACCTCAAGATCAAGTACAAGAGCTCGATCCTGGGATACCTGTGGTCGATGCTCAACCCGGCGCTGGTCCTCGCCATCTACTTCGTCATCTTCAACGTCATCAGCAAGAACGGGATCCCCCAGTTCGCCATCTGGCTGTTCTCCGGACTCTTGGTCTGGAATCTGTTCAACAACGCAGCCATGACCGCCACCGGAGTGGTGGTGGGGCGGGCCGGGATCGTGAAGAAGGTGGCGTTCCCCCGCGAGCTGTTGGCCCTGTCCACCGTGGGCGTGTCCATCGTTCTTTTCACCATTCAGGTGGGCGTGCTGATCCTCGCCTTGGTGGGGTTCAGTCATCAGCCCGCCTACGCCTTTCTCGCCCTACTTCCTCTGGCCATCGTGGCCCTGATCATCTTCACCAGTGCTGTCTCCATATTCCTGTCGGCCGTCAACGTCTATCTCCGAGATACACAGCACCTGACCGAGGTCTTGCTCATGGCCTGGTTCTGGAGCATCCCGATCGTCTATCCCTACGGGTTGGTCGCCCCCAGGTTGGGGATCCTCAGATTCGTGTACCTGGCCGATCCGGTCACGTCCATCGCCATGACGTTCGAGCGCGCCATCTATGGGAAAGTCACGTACGTATATCCCGCCGGCACCCCGGCAAAGGAGCTGCTGCCGGCCTGGGGTATCGGGACCTATGCCCTCGTGCTGGTGGTCATGTTGGTCGTGAGCATCGCCCTGTTCTTCTTGGCCATGGTCGTGTTCGGCCGCCTCGAAGGCAACTTCGCCGAGGAGCTCTGAACCGTGTCAGCGGCCATTGAGATCGAGGA
>JAUTXB010000041.1 GCA_030838245.1 Acidimicrobiaceae bacterium | reverse complement strand
CGTCCGGCTCGAGTCCGGCGTCCGGCTCGAACCCGGCGTCCGGCTCGAACCCGGCGGCGCCAGGTGCGATGCCCCCCGGTTGGGTCGGATGGGGGTCGTTGCTCGGGCCCCGGTCTCGCCGGTCTTCTC
The DNA here is from genome assembly GCA_030838245.1 of Acidimicrobiaceae bacterium. The sequence goes on along the minus strand of JAUTXB010000041.1, from coordinate 7,474 downwards.
TCAACGGAGTCGCCCCTCCATCACCCGAGTCGCCCGTCTAGCTGGGTGGCCAGGGTGCCCGGGTCACCAGCGGGAAGCTGACAGGCATAGTTGCGACACACATAGGCGTGCCCGGGCTCACGGCCATCCCACAGGGGGGAGGCGGTGGGCTCGCCCCACGAGAGGACGGCCTCGGGCAGCCACCGACGGTGTACGACCTCGACCAGGTCGGGTCGTTCCCCGACCACCACCACCTCGGTGGTCCCTCCGGCCAGGAGCTGGGCGGCGAGCAGCGTGGTGGCAAAGGCGGTGGGGTGGCGGGGAAGGAGGTCGCCGAGGAGATCCACGATCTCTGCCGCCCCGGACCGGAACCGGTCCGAATCGGTCAGCGCAGCCAGGCGGGTCAGGGACAGGGCGGCGACGGAGTTGGCCGCTGGAGTAGCACCGTCGAAGACGTCCTTGGTCCGCACGATGAGCGCCTCGGCGTCCCGCCCCGTGGTGAAGAACCCGCCGTCGGCATCGTCATGGAACAACTCGAAGAGGCCCTCAGCCGTCTCGGCGGCCCGTTCCGTCCACACGGCTAGTCCGGTGAGCTCGCCCAGGCGGGTGAAGCAGTCGACCAGCCAGGCGTAGTCGGCCGCGTAGGCCAGGTGCCGGGCACCGCCCTCCGACTGCCAGGACCGCAACCATCGCCCGTCCTCGGGTCGCCGCAGCTTGTGCCAGAGGAACTCGGCCACGCCGGTAGCCAGTTCGGCCCAGTCGGTTCGTCCGGTGGCCGACGCCGCCTCGACCACAGCCGAGCAGAACATGGCGTTCCACTCGGTTAGCACCTTGTCGTCGAGACCGGGGCGGACCCGGTGGCTCCGGTACTCGAAGAGCCGGCGTCGGCTGTCCTCCACCGTGGGCGACCCGGTCAGCGGCGCGCCCAGTGGCCGCCGCAAGATGGTCGAACCCTCGAAGTTGCCACCTGGCGTCACCCCGAACCAGTCGCCGACCTCGGCGGCTGACTCGGGGCCCACCGCCTCGGTGACCTCGATAGGTGTCCAGACGTAGAACTTGCCTTCCACCCCTTCGGAGTCGGCATCCTCGGCGGAGTAGAGGCCGCCGGCCGGCGAAGCCAGCTCAGAGCGCACGTAGTCGATGATGCGCTCGGCCACGGTCAGGTAGTCGGCGTTCCCGGTGACCTGCCAGCCGTGGACATAGGACCGGAGCAGCCCGGCCTGGTCGTAGAGCATCTTCTCGAAGTGCGGCACCAACCAGTGGCCGTCGGTCGAGTATCGGGCGAACCCACCGCCCAGGTGATCGTGTATGCCGCCGGCGGCCATGGCGTCGAGGGTGGTGGTGGCCATCTGGAGGGAGAGAGCGGCACCGGTCTGTTGGGCATGGCGTAGGGCCACGTCGACCAGGGTCGGGTGGGGGAACTTCGGCGCCGGTCCGAAGCCGCCCCAAGCGGGATCGAATCGGTCGGCCAGCTCGCTCACCGCCGCGTCGAGAAGGTCGGACCGCGTTGCCGGCTCCCCGGCCGGCCCACCAACTGGCGCCGCCGGGTCGGACCCGGCCGGACTCGACGGAGCGGGTCGGGCGATCACCGAGCGTTCGGCGACGGCCCGGGACAACTCGTCGGCCTGCTGTTCCACCTCCGATCGGCGATCAGCCCACACATCGGTGAGGGCGCTGAGAACCGTGCGGAACGAGGGCGTGCCCTGGCGGTCCTGAGTGGGAAAGTACGTTCCCCCGAAGAAGGGCCGGCCGTCGGGTGTCAGGAACATGCTCATCGGCCACCCTCCCGACCCGATAAGGGCCTGGACTGCCTCCATGTAGACGGCGTCGACGTCAGGCCGCACTTCTCGGTCCACTTTGATCGAGACGAATGAATCGTTGAGCATGGCCGCCGTCTCTGTGTCCTCGAAGGACTCGTGAGCCATGACGTGGCACCAGTGGCATGCCGAGTACCCGATCGAGAGGAAGATCGGCCGATCGGTGTCCGTGGCCCGGGCGAAGGCCTCGTCGCCCCACGGGTACCAATCGACCGGGTTGCCGGCGTGCTGGCGGAGGTACGGGCTCGTCTCTGTGGCGAGTCGGTTCACGATCGTCAGCCTACGACCCTCGCTCGCCGCCCCTGGCAAGGCCTGCTGGACCCAGCTCGTCGCAACTGGCAACGCCCACGGACCCAGCTCGTCCCAATTGGCGACGCCGGCTGGCCCGGTCGGCTCGCTCGGCGACGATCGAACCGGTGCTGCTGTCTATGGTGAGCGCATGCAACTCCGACTCGATGGAAAAGTGGCGCTGGTCACCGGCGCATCCCGGGGCATCGGCCTGGCCATTGCTACCCGCTTTGCCGAGGCCGGTGCCTCGGTCATGCTCTCGTCCCGCAAGGCCGACGCCCTCGAGGCCGCGGTCGGGTTGATTGCCGAGCAGCGAGCGTCAGCCGACCCACCCGCCGACCGCCCTTACGGGGAGACGGCGTGGTTCGTGGCCAACGCCGGGGACGAAGCCCAGGCCGAGGCGTGCGTCGCCGCCACGCTCGACCGGTTCGGCGCGCTCGACATCTTGGTCAACAACGCAGCCACCAACCCGCATTTCGGACCGACCCTCGACATCGACGAGAGCCGTGCGACCAAGACCGTCCAGGTCAACCAGCTGGGCGTCCTGGCCTGGACGCGGGCGGCATGGCGGGTGGCGATGGCGGAGCACGGGGGGGCGGTGCTGAACCTGGCCTCGGTCGGCGGGCTCTCGGTCGAGGGAGGCATCGGCTGGTACAACGTGACCAAGGCGGCCGTGATCCACCTGACCAGCCAACTGGCCGCTGAGCTGGGTCCGAAGGTGCGGGTCAATGCGCTGGCGCCGGGCCTGGTGAAGACGGACTTCGCCAAGGCGCTCTGGGAACCGGCCGAGGAGACCATCGCCCGGCGCCTTCCCCTCCGGAGGTTGGGCATGCCCGATGACATCGCCAAGGCGGCCCTCTTCCTCTGCTCTGACGCCGCGTCGTGGATCACGGGCGACACGCTGGTCATCGACGGGGGTGCACTCAGCATGCCCAGCGGGGGCGTGGGCTGACAGGGCTGGTCGAGCCCGGGGCTGCCAGTCGGGTCGCACACCCTGGTCGAGCCAGGGCCTACGAGTTCGGCCGCACACCCCCGTCAAGCCAGGTCGCTTCGGCGCACCTTTCCGCTGGCGGTCCGCGGGAGCTGAGGCACGAGGACGAGCTCTTTGGGCGCGGCCCATGGTGCCAGTTCAGCGGCCACCGCGTCCCTGAGCTCGCCGGTGGTGGGCGGCGCCGATGGGTCGGCGGCGACGACCCAGGCCACCACCCGCTCGCCCCATTCGGGGTCGGGCCGCTTCCAGACGGCGACCTCGGCCACGGCGGGGTGGGCGCCGAGCACTCGTTCGACGGCCACCGGCCACACCTTCTCCGCCCCGGTCACGATGACCTCGGCCATGCGGCCGTGCACGACCAGACGGCCGTCCGGTCCGAGTGATCCACCGTCGCCTGTGGGCAGCCATCCGCCGTCGAGCTTCGGGTCGTGCCCATCGCGATAGGTCCGCAACAACATCGGCCCACGGACCAGGATCTCGCCGCTCGATGCGAGCGAACCGTCGCCCACCCTCACCTCGACGCCCTCGATCGGGAGACCATCGTAGACGAGCCCCGAGCCGGTCTCGGTCATGCCGTACGTGGTGACGACGTTGGCTGGAAGTCCGCTCGGCGGCGCCGAGCCGCCCAGCAGGACGATCCGGTAGCCCGAGGTGTCGGTACGCCCGAGCGCGGTGGCCACCAGAGCGACCATGGTGGCGCCGGCTCGAGCCTCGTGCTCGACGGCGCCGGCCTCGAACCGCTCGTGGATCCGGTAAGGCGTCCCGGTGTCCAGGGCCCGGGTGACAACCGAGAGGCCGCCGATATGGGCGAAGGGAAGGCAGGCCACCCACAGGTCGCGCTCATGATCGACCTCGAGGCGTCGGGAGGTGGCCACCGCCGACGCGTGAACGGCGTCCCTGGTCAGGACGACGCCCTTGGGCTCGCCGGTGGTGCCGCTGGTCGCCACGACCAAGGCATCGCCGTCTTCGGTGGGCAGGCCCCCCCCCGCCAGTGGCTGGGTGCCCTCGGCCGAGACCACCCGGGCCGGCCGCAGTGCCTCGAGCAGCGAGAGGACCGCTGGCCGGGGCAGCCGTTGGTCGAGGGGGAGCACCGCGTGTCCCGCTTCCCAGGCCGAGCACATGGCTTCCACGAACCGCGGTCCGGGAGGCAGGTCGAGTGCCAACAGCTCGGGCATGGGGTTAGCCTAAGGGATCGTACGAGTGATGACTCTAGGAGTGAATGGTCATATGGTTGATCCGGACGGAAACGGAAGCCAGGAGCAGGTCAACGCCGCTCTCACCACCGTGATCAGCGGGCCGCCGGAGGACCCAGTGGATCAATTCCGGCACGGGCCACTGCCGGCCTGGGAGCGCCGGGGCGAGTACCGGGACATCCACTTCGACGTGGCCGAGGGCATCGCCAAGATCACCATCGCCCGGCCCGAGGTCCGCAACGCCTTCCGGCCCCAAACCCTCTTCGAGCTGGCCGAGGCGTTCAACCTGGCTCGGGACGACTCGACCGTCGGGGCCATCATCCTGACCGGCGAGGGGCCCGACGCCTTCTGCTCGGGAGGTGACCAGTCGATCCGGGGCGATGACGGCTACATCGGGGACGACGAGGTGGCCCGCCAAGGCATCGGGCGGTTGAACGTCCTCGATCTCCAGGTGCAGATCCGGCGCCTGCCCAAGCCGGTGATCGCCATGGTGGCCGGCTACGCCATCGGCGGCGGGCACATCTTGCATCTGGTGTGCGACATCACCATCGCTGCCGACAACGCCAGGTTCGGGCAGACCGGGCCGAAGGTGGGCAGCTTCGACGGGGGATACGGCTCGAGCCTGCTGGCTCGCACCATCGGCTTGAAGCGGGCCAAGGAGGTGTGGTTCCTCTGCCGGCAATACGACGCCCCCACCGCTCTCGACTGGGGTCTGGTCAACGAGGTGGTACCGCTTGGCGACCTCGAGCGCGAGACCGTCGCCTGGTGCCGGCGGATGCTCTCGCTTTCGCCCATCGCGCTGCGGATGATCAAGGGTGGGCTCCATGCCGCCGACGACGGCCTGGCCGGGCTCCAGCAGCTCGCCGGCGACGCCACCATGCTCTTTTACATGAGTGAGGAGGGGCAGGAGGGCCGCAACGCCTACCAACAGCGGCGCCCGCCGGACTTCTCGCCCTTCCCCCGTCGGCCGTGAGAGGCGACGGCGGGGAGCACGGGGTCTGCCGTGGTTGACCCGGCATCGACGGGCCCGGGGGACGGGTCCGACGCCCCATCGGCTCCTCGGGGACCGGCCGCGCCGCCCGGACCGGCCGGCCCAACCCCTGGTCGGGTCATGCGCTGGGTGCTCGGTGCCCGGCCGCGCACGCTGCCGGCCGCAGTGGTGCCGGTGCTGGTGGGAACGGCGGTGGCCGCGTGTGGGTTTGCCGGCCAGGCCGGTTTCCTCCATCGAGACGGCGCTTTCAGCCCACTCCACCCCGGTCTCCTGTGGTGGCGGGCGGCCGGCGCGCTGGTCGTAGCCCTGGCCATCCAGATCGGCACGAACTATGCCAACGACTACTCCGACGGGGTCCGGGGGACCGACGACGCTCGGGTGGGGCCGGTGCGGCTGGTGGCCACCGGGCTGGCGTCCCCATCGGCCGTGAAGCGGGCGGCGCTGGGGGCGTTCGCCGTCGCCGCTGTGGTCGGCCTGGGGCTGGCCGCGGTCACCTCGTGGTGGGTGTTGGCTGTGGGCGCCGCCTGCCTGGCTGCTGGATGGCTGTACACCGGTGGGCCCCGGCCCTACGGCTATGCCGGGTACGGCGAGCTGTTCGTCTTCGCGTTTTTCGGCGTGGTGGCCACGGCCGGCTCGGCCTTCGTGCAGAGCGGGCGGCTGGCCCTCCTCGCCCTGGTGGTGTCGGTGCCGGTGGGCTTGCTGGCTACGGCGCTGTTGTTGGCCAACAACCTTCGAGACATCGGCACGGACCGGGTGTCGGGGAAGCGGACCCTCGTGGTACGGGTCGGGCGTCGGTGGGGCGGTCGGCTGTATGTGACTTGCCTGGTTCTGGCGTTCGTCGGTGCCCTAGTGGCCGCGGCATGGCGCCCGTGGTCATTGGTGGCTCTGGCCGCCCTGCCGCTGGCCTTCCGACCGATGCGGGTGGTTCTGGGCGGAGCCGAAGGTCGAGCGCTGCTGCCCGTGCTCGCCGACACCGGCCGCCTGCAGCTGGCGTTCGGAGTTCTGTTGGCCGTGGGGCTGTGGCTTTGACCGTCCGGAACGGGGACTCTCGGATCCCGACCTCCGACCGTTCGGTGATCGCTCGCTCAGCTCGGCCGGCCGGCGAGATGGGCGCGCACGAGAGCGGTCACCTCGGCGGGATCTTCCAGATGGGCGGTGTGGCCGACCCCGGGAACGACGGCATGGGTGGCGTTCGCCCCGATGGCCTGGACCATGCGGGCGCCCAGAGCGGTGAACTTGGTGTCCCGCTCGCCGGTGATCACCAGGACCGGCATGGCCAGGCCGTGCAGCTGGTCCCACAGAGGTCGCTGGGAGCCCGTCCCGGCCAGGCGCAGGCTCGACGCCAGCCCGGCCGTCGTGTTGGTCCGCCGCTGGGCCAGGCCGGTGGAGCCGTCGGGGATGCCGGCAAAGAGTGGGCGGGCAAGCCATCGGCTCAGGAAGGCATCGAGACGGTCCTGTTCGTCTCCCACCTGGCCGGTGGCCGGGTGCGGGTCGAGGTCAGCGGCCAGGGCCTCGTCGGATGCCACCCGTTCGATCCGGAGACGATCGTCCTCGATCCCACCTGTGCCCGAGACGAGCACGAGCGACCGGATCAGCTCCGGGAACAACAGTGCGGCTTGGAGGCAGAAACGAGCGCCCATCGAGTAGCCCAGGTAGGCCCCGGTCCCACCGACGTCGGTGAGCAGCCGTGCCCCGGCGGGGATATCGGCGCGGATGTCGGCAGAGCCACCATGGCCGGGCATATCGAGGGCAACCACCTCGTGGTCGGCCGCCAGATCCTCGGCCATCGGCCCCCAGGTCCCACTGGTCTGGGTGAAGCCGTGGGCAAGAACGAGGCGCGGTCCGCTCCCGCTGGTGGTGGCATGCAGCCTGATGGCTGGTCCCGGCGCAGGGTGGGTGTCGCGGGTGTTGGGCCTGTCCATGTCGGTACCTGGCGATGAGCGTACCGACAGGGGCCGCCGGCCACGACCAGATGGGACCGAAGCCCGCCGGCGAGGGGGAAGGGCCGAAGCCCTTCGGAGATGTGCAGGCCGACTTCGCGGCCACGCTGGTCGACGAGTGGGTCCGGGCCGGAGTCGAGCACGCCGTGGTGTGCCCGGGCTCGCGCTCCACCCCCCTGGCCCTGGCCCTGGCTCGTCATCGGGGCATCACCGTCCACGTGCGTCTCGATGAACGATCGGCTGGGTTCGTGGCGCTGGGCCTGGGGCTGAGCTCG
>JAUTXB010000080.1 GCA_030838245.1 Acidimicrobiaceae bacterium | reverse complement strand
CGCTCGCCCCAGCCGCGCTCATGGAACCACCAGCATCACATCGTCTCCCTCGACGACCACCGTATAGATCGGCACCGGTTTGGTCGCCGGAAGAGAGCAAGGCTCGCCCGTTCGCAGGTCGAAGGTCGATCCGTGCTTGGCACACTCGAGCTCGCGCTCGTCGGGCCACACCTCTCCCTCGGCCAACGAGTAGTCCTCGTGGCTGCAGCGGTCCCCAATGGCGTAGAAGTCGTCCTCGATCCGGACCAGAGCGACCCGGAGGTCCTCGATGTCGAACCGGCGCGCCTGCCCGGAGCTGAGATCGTCTCGGCCGCACAGCCGCACGGACTCACCCATGGTCGGCATCCGATTCTCCGGCACTGCCCTCGTCACCAAGCGGTCCCTCGACGGGAACGTCCAACCGGTAGGCCAGAGCTTCTTGGACGACGGAGCGAACGCCCTCGATGGGCAGCTGCTGGGCGATGTCGAGGAAGAACCCGGCGACGATGAGCCGCTCGGCCGCATCGGGGTCGATGCCTCGGGACTCGAGGTAGTAGCGCTGGTCCTCGTCGACCGGGCCGACCGTCGACCCGTGGCTGCACTTCACGTCGTTCTCTTCGATGTCGAGGTTGGGAACCGAGTCGGCATGGGCTCCAACGTCCAGGACCAGGTTGTTGTTGGTCTGCATGGCGTCCGACCGGACGGCTCCCCGGTGGACCCGGATCAACCCGCTGTAGACCGAATGGGCTCGGTCGGCCACCGCTCCCTTGAAGAGCAGATCGCTGGTGGTGCGGGGGGCGGCATGATCCTGCAACGTGCGGAAGTCCAGCATCTGGTCGTCGCGTCCGAGGTAGGCAGCTCGCAGTTCACTGGTGCCCCCCTGGCCGGCCAACTCTGAGTCCGTCCGCAACCGGGCGTAATCGCCTCCCAGCGCGACGGCAAAGCTCCGCAATGACGCCTCGGAACCGATGTGGCTGACCTGATGTCCCAGCTGCCACGTGGCCGGACCGAGCGCCTGCACGCTCACGTAGGCAAGCCGGGCGCCATCACCCACCCGGATCTCGGTCACCGGTACGACCAGGATCTGCGGCGAACCGGCCGACGACGCTCTGGCCGCCGTGGCTTCTCGGCCCAAGACGCCATCGTCTAGGTCGACGATCATTTCGACCACGCCCGCCTCGGACGAATCGCCGGCTCGGATAACCGTTCGAGGGAACACGCTCGCGTTGTCGTCACTCGATCCGTCGACCAGGTGCACGACGATGACCGGCGCAGCAATGACGGCCTTCGGACGGATGTCGATTACGACGGGGTCAGGCGCGAACGCCTCGTTCAAAAGGACGAAGTCCCTGGGATCCGAAGCAACGGCGCCGAGGAGCTGCTCGGCCTCGGCATGGTCGGCGAGCAGCCCGAACGAAGAGGCGCTCTCGGCCTCCGGGGACACTTCGAGATCGACCAGCCCACCGTTGTGAGACACGACGAGGGCGGCGCGTGGCCCCATCCTGTCGACCAGGGACCGGACACGCGTCATCGTCGACGGATCGAGAGCACCGGCGCCATATGCCGACGGACGCGGCGCGGGATGAAACCGATCGAGGTCGAGTTGGTCGATCCGGCTATAACGCCAGACCTCATCCTTTTCTGTCGGAAGAGGAGCTGAGGCGAACCGTTCCGCTGCGTCGGCCCGGCGTCGTTCCAGCCACGATGGTCCAGGCAGTGCCGCAGCAAATGCTGGCGTGAATGTGGACAGAACGGGAATCCTCTCGCGAATCGAGGCCCGATCAACGAGCCTCGGAGTTGATTCTACCTGCTGCGGCCGGGAGGCTGACCGGCCCGGTCGGGCCCACCTACGCTGGTCTCATGACCGCTACCGCTGCCGATCCCACCATCGACAATTTCGCCTCCGACGTGCTGACCATCGAGACCGAGGGGCACGTGGCCACGCTGTGGTTGGACCGCCCGAAACAGCGGAATGCGCTCGGACCCGACTTTTGGGCGGATCTGCCCCAGGCCATGGGCGCATTGGGTTCATCGACCGATATCCGGGTCGTGGTCATTGCCGCCCGGGGGCCACATTTCAGCGTGGGGCTCGATCTCAAGGCGGTGACGGAACCGGGCGGCATGTTCGATGCCAACGCCGGTGACCCGGCGAAGGCTGCGCCATCCATGGCGACCCGAGGACGTCGGGCTCGAAGTGAGGTCCTCAGGCTCCAATCCTCGATCACCGCGGTGGCCACCTGTCCCAAGCCGGTGATCGCCGCCATCCATGGCTATTGCATCGGTGGTGGCGTCGATCTGGCCGCGGCGTGCGATATCCGGGTGGCCAGTGTCGACGCCATCTTCTCCGTTCGAGAGACCAAGATGGCCATGGTGGCTGACCTGGGCAGCCTCCAGCGCCTTCCCCGCATCATCGGCAAGGGCCACGTATCCGAGCTGGCCTACACGGGCAAGGACATCACTGCCGACCGGGCGGCACAGATCGGACTGGTCAACGACGTAGCCTCCGATGTCGAAGGCGTCTGGGCCCTGGCCTACGAGCTGGCCGAGGCCATTGCCGCCAACTCACCGCTGGCCGTCGAGGGAACCAAAGCAGTGCTGACGCTGGGTGAGGACCGATCGGTGGCCGAGGGTCTCGACTACGTGGCTACCTGGAACGCTGCCGCCCTGGCTTCGGACGACCTCACCGAGGCCATGATGGCGTTCATGGAGAAGCGTCCGGCCGAGTTCACCGGCCGCTGATCCACGATCAGGACCCTTGGGGTTCAGTTCCTTCGCCGCCACCAACGCTTCCGCGACGAGCTCCGCTCGCTGCGGAGTCGCTCGGCTTCCACCTCGGCCACCACGTCCGGGCCGACGGTGTTGATGATGTCTTCGGCCTGATCGAGCAGGGTGGCCGCTTCCTCGTCGGGAACGTCCGGCATGCTCTCCATGGGTGGCTCGATCAGGGAGCCGTGTCCCCATCCGACGTCGGCCAGGCGCGGTTCGTAGGAGGGGCAGTTGTCCGGACACTTCCATGGCGCGTCGGGGGCCAGGTCGAGGCTGCAGAACCTGGCCACTTCCCCGGACGCGTAGGTCCGGCTCTGGAAGTGCTTGCACTCTTCCCGCATCGACATGGTCTTATTCTGCCCCCATCGCCACGGCCTGTACGGACGCGTCGGGGCGAGGCGCATCACCGGGACGGTGCTGCCCTCCCCGTCAGCCGACCGAGCCCTCCATCTGCAGCTCGATCAGCCTGCTCCACTCCACCGCATACTCCATCGGGAGCGTCCGGGTGATCGGTTCGATGAAGCCGTTCACGATCATTCCCATGGCCTGAGTCTCGGACAAGCCCCGGCTCATCAGGTAGAAGAGCTGGTCGTCGCCCACCTTCGAGACGGTGGCCTCATGGCCGATCCGAGCGTCGCGCTCGGCCACCTCCATGTACGGCTTGGTCTCCGACACGGCGGTGTCATCGAGGAGTAGTGCATCACAGCGGACGAAGCTCTTGGCGTTCTTTGCTCCCTCGTCCACGTGGACCAGGCCCCGGTAGGTGGTGATCCCGGCGTCCTTGGAGATCGACTTGGAGACGATGGTCGAGGTCGTCTCCGGCGCGGCATGGATCATCTTGGCTCCGGCGTCCTGATGCTGACCGGCGCCCGCATAGGCGACCGAGAGCACTTCACCCGAAGCCTTGGGGCCCATGAGGTAGACCGACGGGTACTTCATGGTGAGCCGGGAACCGATGTTGCCGTCGATCCACTCGACGTGGGCCTCGGCCTCGGCCCGGGCCCGCTTGGTGACCAGGTTGTAGACGTTGTTGGACCAGTTCTGGATGGTGGTGTACGTGATCCGGGCGCCCTGGAGGGCCACCAGCTCCACTACGGCGGAATGCAGCGAGTCGCTGGTGTAGACGGGGGCCGAGCATCCCTCGATGTAGTGCACCTGCGAGCCCTCGTCGGCGATGATCAGCGTGCGCTCGAACTGACCCATGTTCTCGGCATTGATCCGGAAGTAGGCCTGCAGGGGCTGGTCGACGACCACCCCGGGGGGCACGTAGATGAACGAGCCACCCGACCACACGGCCGAGTTCAGCGCGGCGAACTTGTTGTCGTTGGGCGGGATGATGGTGCCGAAGTACTTCCGGACCAGTTCGGGGTACTCACGAATAGCCGTGTCCATGTCGCAGAACAGGACACCCAGCGCCTCGAGGTCGGCCCGGTTGCGGTGGAAGACCACTTCGGACTCGTACTGGGCGGTGACGCCGGCCAGGTACTTGCGTTCCGCTTGGGGGATACCCAGCTTCTCGTAGGTGTTCTTGATGGCGTCGGGAAGGTCTTCCCAGTCCTCGACCTGCTCGGACGTGGGCTTGATGTAGTAGTAGATGTCCTCGAAGTCGAGATCGGGCATGTTGACGGCAAACCACTCGGCCATGGGGCGCTTGTCGAAGCGCTTCAGGGCCCGGAGCCGGAAGTCCCGCATCCAGTCGGGCTCCTTCTTCATGGCCGACATCTCACGCACGATGCTCTCGTTCAAGCCCTTCTTGGGCTTGAAGATGTAGTCCTCTTCGTCGGACCATCCGAGCTTGTAGCGCCCGAGGTCGAGATCGGTGGTCGTCATACGTGCTCCAGACAGGCGGCCCGTGGGGGGCGCCGATTTCTCCTATACCGATAGTAACAACCCTGGGCACCGAACAAAACACCCTGCTGGCAGGGCCGCATCCACGTGTCATCCTGGGTCGATGCCCGAAGAGACGCTCACAGACCGTTCCGGACCCTCCGCCGCTCCCATCCCCGAGCGACGACCGGTCCGGCTCGAGGCACATGGCGACGTGCGGATCGACGACTGGTATTGGTTGCGGGACAAGGACGACCCCCAGGTCATCGAGCATCTTCGCGCCGAGAACGCCTTCACCGAGACGGCCACCGCCCATACCGCCCAACTCCAGGCTCTTCTGTTCGAGGAGATCGTGGAGCGCATCGAAGAGACCGATCTCTCCGTCCCCGTGCGAAAGGGGCCATGGCTCTACTACCACCGCACCGTCGAGGGGCAGAGCTACGGCATCCATTGCCGCCGGCCGGCCGACGGGGAGGGCGATAGCAGCCAGTCGGGCGGTGCCGACCAGTCGGTCGAGAGCAGCCAGACGGGCGACGAGGCCCCCGACGATGAGGTCGTCATGCTCGACGAGAACCTGCTGGCGGCCGGCCATGACTACTTCGCCCTCGGCAATTTGGGCGTGAGCCCTGATCACCGCTGGCTCGCCTACTCGACCGACACCACCGGAGCCGAGCGGTTCACCATGCGCTTCCGAGACCTGCACACCGGCCAGGAGTCCCCCGAGTCGCTCGAGGACACCTCATACGGCATGGCCTGGGCCAACGACAATGCCACCGTCTTCTTCGTCCGGGTGGACGAGGCCATGCGGCCCTTCCAGCTGTGGCGCCACAAGGTGGGGTCCGACCCCTCCCAGGCTGAGCTGGTCTACGAGGAGCAAGACGATCACTTCTACCTGGGGGTCGGACGGACCCGGGACGACGAGTACGTCCTGTTGGGGCTGGACTCCAAGCTCACCTCCGAGGTCCGGGTACTGAAAGCAAGCGACCCGACCGGCACCTTCTCCGTGCTTGCGGCCCGGCGCCAGGGGGTCGAGTACAGCGTGGACCACGACCGGGGCTCGGCTGCCAGGCCATCCCGGTTTCTGGTCGTCACCAATGACGAGGCCGAGGACTTCCGGCTGCTGGAGGTGCCCGACGACGGAGAGCACAATGGGCAGTGGCGGGAGGTCATCCCCCACCGTCCCGGCATCCGCCTCGACGCCGTCGACCCGTTCGCCGACCATCTGGTGGTCTACGAGCGCGAGGACGGGGAGACCCGCATCCGGGTTATCGACGCCGAGAGCGGGGAGTCCACGCCGATCGGCCAGCCGGAATCACCCTCCACCGTGTGGGGTGGCGCCAACGCCGAGTACGAGTCGACGACCCTCCGCTACGAGTACACATCGTTGGTCACGCCGCGCTCGGTCTACGACTACGACGTCCCCACGGGCTTGGCGGAGCTGCGAAAGCGCCAGCCCGTCCTGGGTGGGTTCGACCCCGACCGGTACCGGACCGAGCGACGTTGGGCCACCGCCGACGACGGGACGCAGGTGCCCATCTCGCTCGTGTACCGACCGGACCGATGCACCACTGACGACTCCGATGGCCGGGGCGGCCCGTGCGATGCCCCGTGCCTCCTCTACGGCTACGGCTCCTACGAGGCGTCGATGGACCCGTCGTTCTCCTCGCTCCGCCTCAGCCTCCTCGATCGCGGCTTCGTCTTTGCCATCGCCCATGTCCGGGGCGGGGGGGAGATGGGCAGGCGCTGGTACGAAGAGGGGAAATTCCTGGCCAAGCCCAACACGTTCACCGACTTCGTGGCCTGCGCCCGATCCCTTATCGCCGACGGCACGACCACGTCCGACCGACTGGTGGCTCGCGGCGGCAGCGCCGGCGGCCTGCTCATGGGCGCAGTGGCCAACCTCGCTCCCGACTTGTTCCGGGCCATCGTGGCCGAGGTTCCCTTCGTCGACTGCCTGACCACCATCCTCGACGAGACCTTGCCACTCACCGTCCTGGAGTGGGAGGAGTGGGGCAATCCCGTGGAGGATCCCGAGGTCTACGCCGTGATGAAGTCCTACTCCCCCTATGACAACGTTCGCTCAGTCGACCAACAGGGCAAGCCGCTTCGCTATCCGGACATCCTGGCCACCGCCGGGTTGTCCGATCC
>JAUTXB010000010.1 GCA_030838245.1 Acidimicrobiaceae bacterium | reverse complement strand
GAAGAGCTTCGAGTAGAACTCGACCGCCTCATCGAGGTCGGAGACATTGAGGGCAAGCTGAACTCGGGACACCGACGTACGCTCCTGATAGATTGATGTAGATCAATATTCAGTGTCACAGAAACATTTACCAATGTCAATACGTAAGTGGTGAATGATGGCCAGGACTCGACAGCCCAATGGGACCAAGCCGGCCGTTGCCGGAAGGGACGACCTGTGCTGCTCGTCGTTGACCGAGGCTCCCCTCAACGAGGACGAAGCGACTGAGCTGGGCCGCATATTCGGCGCTCTGTCCGATCCCGTGCGGCTCCGGCTCCTTTCACTCGTCGCCTCCCAGGTCGAGGTGTGCTCGTGCGACCTCGAGGCACCCCTCGGTCGCAGCCAGCCGACCGTCTCCCATCACACCAGGGTCTTGGTAGAAGCGGGGCTGATCGTGGGAGAGAAGCGCGGACGGTGGATGTGGTGGCGAGCCGACCCGGACAGGCTTGCCATCGTTCGCAAAGCCCTCGGTGGGTAGCGGCTTGGCGCCGTGAGGCGACTGCTTTGCGGTCGTTGAGCCACGCTCGACCTCACTCGTCCGGTGGGTCCTCTTGCCCGGCGGCCAGAAGAAGCTCGTAGACCGGATTGATCACGGCCAGGCGGCCGTTGTGCTTGCCGATCATCCCCTCTGCCCTGAGCTGGGTGCCCGGCTCGATCCCGGGCACGGCCCGACGTCCCAGGAACACCAGGTTCAAAGCGCCGGTGTCGTCGACGATGGTGCACTCCAGAGCTACGGCTCCCGACCACGGCTGGACCCGGACCGATCGCACCCGGCCGGCCACCACCGTCCGCTTGCGATAGGTCAACTCGCCCAGCGGCGTGGCCCCGGCCACCTCGATCAGCCGCTTGGCGTGGTCCGGGCGACGAACCGGACCGGCCACCGGTGTCTTCTTGCCCGACGCTCGCCCGTGGGCCTGGGCCTGGGCCTTGGACCGCCGCTTGACCAAGCCGCTCACGTCGAAGGGGGCGATAGTGGCACTGACGTGGGGCAGCGTGCTCACCGCGGTGACGATGCGATCGGCGGTATGGCTGTGCAGGAACCGGTTGGCCACACCGCGGTACAACCGCCGGGGAAGGATCAACATGACCTCGGTCTCACCGTCGGCGGCCAGGCTGGCCGCCATCTCGGTGGCAGCGCGGGACAAGCGTCGGTCCGGGCACTCGATCAGCTCGAGGGCCAGGTCCCCCAGGCCCAGCTGTCGCCACTGTCTGGCGATGTCGTCGGCGTGGGCGGTATCGATCACGAAGTGGACGGCCCGGACCTCTCCCGATGGGGTGAAGGACCGGGCCAGCTGCAACGCCCTGGTCGTAGCCAGGTCCAAGCTGTCCACCAGGACCAGGGTCACGTTGCGGCGAAGGGCGTGGGTCTCGGCGGCCGCGGTGGCCCCCGAGGCATCCTGGGCCAGGACCTGCTTCTCTTCCTCGTATCGGCGATGGGTGCGGGTGAGGAAGAACACGATGAGCGGGATGGCCACCACGATCAGCCACGCTCCGGTGGTGAACTCGGTGATGACGAAGATGAGGGTCACCACCGCGCTCAGCCCGAAGGCCGTGGCGCTGACGACCAGGTTCTGGCGCCGCTTGGGCCCGGGATGGGTGGCGAAGTACTTGGTCATGCCGGCGCCGGCCATGGTGAAGCCGGTGAAGACCGTGCAGGCGTACAAGGGGATCAGGTCGGCCACCCGGGCCCGGGTCACCACCAACAAGACGATGGAGACCACGGTGAGGGCGGCGATCCCGTTCGAGTACACCAACCGGTGCCCCCGGGTGGTGAGGGGCCGGGGCAGGTAGGCGTCCTGGGCGATGTAGCTGACCAACAGCGGGAACCCGTTGTAACTGGTGTTGGCGCCCAGGATGAGGATGAGCGCGGTCGAGAACTGGAGCGAGTAGTAAGCCACGTTGGGCAGGCCGCCGGTCCCGAACACGGCCCGGCCGATCTGGGAGAGCACGGTGGGGGTGCCCGTCAGGTACGGGACGGCGTGGGTCAACGCAGCGAAGATCGACACCGAGAGGAACATGACTCCGAGGATGGCGGCCATGAGGACCAACGTGGTCCGGGCGTTGCGGACCTGGGGCGGCTTGAACACGGTCACCGCGTTGGAGATGGCCTCCATCCCGGTCATGGCCGACCCGCCGTTGGCAAAGGCCTTCAGGAAGATGAAGGCCGACGCGCCCAGCAACAACCCGCCGCCGGCCTGTCCCACCGGGACGTGGCCCTGAGCGTGGACGGCATAGTGGTGGAGATGGCCGGAAATGGCCAGCCGCACCAGCCCCACCACCACCAGTACGGCCATGCTGGCTAAGAACCAATAGGTGGGAAAGGCGAAGACCCGCCCTGCTTCTCGAATACCTCGGAGGTTCCCGTAGGCGATGATCAACACGAATCCGACCGCCATCTCGACGGGATAGGGCGATAGCACCGGGAAGGCAGAGGTCACGGCGTCGACGCCGGCGGCCACGGACACGGCCACGGTGAGCACGTAGCTCAACAGCAGGGCGGCGCCGGGGATCTGGGCCACCGAGTAGCCGAAATTGTCCCGACTCACCACGTACGAGCCGCCCGAGACCGGGTAGGTCTTCACCACCTGGCGGTACAGAAGGCACACGACGCCGAGCACCAGCAGCAACAACGCAGTGACCGGCGTGATGAGGGTGAAGGCGGCCACCCCGGCCACCGGGACCAGTATCCGAAGAATCGATTCGGTTGCGTACGCGCATGAGGACATGACGTCGGACGACAGGACGGCTAGCGCGGTGGGCTTCCCCAACCGCTCGCCGTGGAGGTCCTCGTTCACAATGGGAGGGCCGAGTAGTAGTCGCTTCAGCCGGTACCCCGGGGCTTCGGGTAGCTCAGGGCTCTGGCTCGAGGATGGTGCCTGAGGGGTGTTCAGCCAGCGAGGCCCGGCGTCTAGTTCGCGTTCGACTTCGGTTCTCCTCCGATCGAGCCCAGCGCCTCGGACGATCACCCATGCCCCAAGCCGGACCCGACTTTACCTCGCCGTCTTGGCCGATTGGCACACCGCCGGGGCTGGGGGGATGCCGCTCCGGCCCGGAAGGCGGAGCGGGCCCGGACTAGCGTCGCACGGGTGCCCGATCCCTATGCCGCCTTCGAGACGTTGACCTTCGACCGAAGCGAGCCCGGTGTGCTCCAGATCGTGCTCGACGGACCGAACCTCAACGCCGTCGGTCCGAAGACCCACCAGGAGCTGGCCGACGTCTGGTTGGCCGTGGACCGGGACCCGGCGGCACGGGTCGCCGTCATCCGGGCGGCCGGCCGCGGCTTCTCGGCCGGCGGGAGCTTTGAGCTCCTCGAGCAGCTGGCCACTGACTACGCCGTCCGTACTCGGGTGATGCGCGAGGCGCGCGACATCGTGCTCAACGTCATCAATTGCTCGAAACCCATCGTCTCGGCCATCCATGGTCCTGCCGTCGGCGCCGGCCTGGCCGTCGGGATCCTGGCCGACATCTCGATCGTTTCCCGCTCGGCCACCATCATCGACGGACACACTCGGCTGGGGGTGGCCGCCGGCGACCACGCGGCGATCTGTTGGCCCCTCCTGTGCGGCATGGCCAAGGCCAAGTACTACCTGCTGACCTGCGAGGCGCTCACCGGCGAGGAAGCCGAGCGGATCGGGCTGGTGTCGATGTGCGTGGACGACGACGAGCTTGTCCCCCGGGCCTTGGCCGTCGCCCGCACCCTGGCCGACGGCGGCCAGAGCGGCATCCGTTGGACCAAGCACGTCATGAACAACTGGTACCGGATGCTCGGGCCCGTCTTCGACGCCTCGTTGGCCTACGAGTTCTACGGCTTCGGTGGCCCCGACGCGGCCGAAGGCCTCGCCTCCCACCGCGAGCGACGGGCCCCCCACTTCGACGGACCGACCAGCGAGTGAGGTAGACACCGCAGCCGCTGAGGGGGCATGGGAGTCAGTAATCTGCCGAAGAGCCCGGCACCACCTGCAACAGCACGGTGTCGGCTGGTGTCACCGGGCCGGCCCGGCTGACTCTGGACAGCGCGTCGAGGGCGGTGGCGCAGAGGCCGCGGCCGTCCAGGCCCAGCTGGGACAAGATGTCAGTGGGACGGCCGTGGGGCACGTAGGCCACCGGCACCCCGCAGGCCACCAGCGCGGGGCCGTCGGTGCCGGTCTGTCGGGCCAATGCACTGGCCACCAGGGCCCCGACTCCCCCTTCGACCACGCCGTCCTCGGCGGTGAGCACGACCTTGTGGCGACGGGCATCGCTGACCATGTCCGGGGCCAACGGGGAGGCCACCCGTACGTCCCACACGGTGGCGTCGACGCCGGCGGCGGCCAAGAGGTCGGCGGCCTGCTCGCACGCCGCCACCTCCTTGCCCACACCGAGGAGGCACACGTCGGCCCCGACACGGATCCGCCTTGCCGTTGTGCCGCTCCCGGTGACCTCGCCCCTGGCAGCCTCGGTCTTGGGCCAGCGAATGGCCACCGGCCCCGAGGTGATGGCCAGAGCCTCGTGGAGCATGACGGCCACCTCGTCGTAGGTAGCCGGTGCGAACACCGTCATCCCCGGTACCTTGGTCAGCAAGGCCAAGTCGAGCAAGCCGTGGTGGCTCGGGCCGTCGTCACCGGTCACCCCGGCCCGGTCGATGCAGAACACCACGGGCAACCGGTGGAGGCCCACGTCGTAGTAGATCTGGTCCCAGGCCCGGTTGAGGAAGGTCGAGTAGATGGCCACCACCGGCCGCAGCCCGCCCATGGCCATGCCGGCCGCGGCCGTGACCGCGTGCTGCTCGGCGATGCCGACGTCGAAGAACCGGTCGGGGTACCGGTCGCGGAAGGGAGCCAGGCCAGTTGGCCCGGGCATGGCCGCGGTGAGGGCGACCACCTCGGGCCGTACCTCGGCCTCGGCCAACAGGGCGGCCGTGAACGCCTGCGTGTAGCTGAGACCGGTGCCGGCCTTCTTGGTGGCAATGCCGGTGGCCGGGTCGAACGGGCCGATGTCGTGCAGGCACTTGTCTTCGTCGTCCTCGGCCGGCGGGTACCCGTGTCCCTTGGTCGTGTGGACGTGGAGCACCACCGGCCCCGAGCGCTCGGCCACGGTGCGCAGCGCGCACTCCAGCCCGGTGACGTCGTGACCGTCCACCGGGCCCTCATAGGCCAGGCCGAGCGCTTCGAAGAAGGGCGCCACCACTCGGGTCGTACTGACACCGTGGTCGCCGGCAGTCGTCAGTCGCGACACGGTCGGGGCGTAGGACCGCCCGTTGTCGTTCACAACGATCACCACGCGAGTGCCGGTGGTGCCGATGTTGTTCAGCGCCTCGTAGGCCAGCCCGCCGGTCAGCGCGCCGTCGCCCACCACGGCGACCACGGGGCGGTCGTCGTGGCACAGCTGCCGGGCCCGGGCCAGGCCGTAGGCGTAGGACAGGGCGGTGGAGGCGTGGCTGTTCTCGACCAGGTCATGGTCCGACTCGAGCCGGTTGGGATAGCCGGATAGCCCGCCGGGTTGGCGTAGCTGACCGAAGGCGCCGGCTCGTCCGGTCACCAGCTTGTGCACGTAGGCCTGGTGGCCGGTGTCCCACACCAGGGCGTCACCGGGTGAGTCGAAGACCCGGTGCAGGGCCAAGGTCAGCTCGACGATCCCGAGGTTGGAACCGAGGTGTCCGCCGGTCTCCGATACCGAGTGGACCAGGAACCGCCGGATGACGGCAGCCAGTTCGACGAGCTCGGGCCCGTCCATGGCTCGCAGAGAAGCCAGGTCGAGCCGGTCGAGCACGTCACCGCACGGCTCCGCCCCGTCGACGACGAGGGGGGTGCCCCCGTCGGCAACCGGCAGTATGGCAGCGGCAACTGTGCTCATGGTCACCGGGATCAATGGGTGCTGACGAGGGCGCGCAGCCCTTCACGCAGCGAGTCCATGCTGGCGATCACCGATGTGGGCTCATAGCCACAGTGGGCCATGCAGTTGTTACAGCGCTCGTCCTTCCCTCGGCCGTAGGCGTCCCAGTCCGTCGTCTCGATCAGTTCCTTGTAGCTGGTGGCGTAGCCGTCGGCCATCAGGTAGCACGGTCGCTGCCAACCCAGGACGGAGTAGCTGGGTATCCCCCAGGCGGTGCAGGCGAACTCTTGCTTCCCCTCGAGGAAGTCCAGGAACAGGGGCGAGTGGTTGAGGCGCCACTTCTTGCGCTTCCCGTCGAAGGCCTCCCGGAACAGCTTGCGGGTCTGGTCGACGCCCAGGAAGTGCTCCTGGTCGGGGGCCTTCTCGTAGGCGTAGGCCGGCGAGATCATCATGGCGTCGACCTTGAGGTCGTCGTTCAAGAAGTCGAGCACGTCCCGGACAGTCTTGGGCGAGTCGGTGTTGAAGAAGGTGGAGTTGGTGGTCACCCGGAACCCCTTGTCCTTGGCCTCCCGGATGGCTGCCACTGCCTCGTCGAACACGCCCTCCCGGTCGACGGCGGCGTCGTGGCGCTCCTTCATGCCGTCGATGTGCACCACCCAAGAAAAGAAGTGCGACGGCGTGAACCGCTCCAACCGCCGTCTCAGCAGCACGGCGTTGGTGCACAGGTAGACGTAGACCTTTCGACGGATGAGCTCGGCCACGATGCGCTCCATGTCCGGGTGGAGGAGCGGCTCACCCCCGGCGATGGAGACCATGGGCGTCCCGGTCTCCTCCACTGCTTGGAGGATGTCCTCCATCGACAGGCGCTTGCGGAGGATGTCCGTCGGGTGCTGGATCTTGCCGCAACCCGGGCACGAGAGGTTGCAGGCGAAGAGCGGTTCGATCTCCACGATGAAGGGGTAGTGCTTGACACCCTTCAGCTTCTGCCGGAGCAGGTGGGAACCGATCTTCATGTTCTGTCGGAGAGGTATGGGCATTAGCGCACCGCCTGGGGTAGAGAGAAATGGGCACTTTCTTCCGTGGTCCGATGCTCGGTGACAGCCACCGGACCGAGGTCCGAGAGGCTGTCGATCACGCGTTGGACCAGGAATTCTGGAGCAGACGCACCGGCGGTGATGCCGACGGCGTCCACGCCGTCGAACCAGCTCAACCGGAGCTGCGTCTCGTCTTCGATCAATTCGGCCCGGCGACCCTCTCGCCGGGCCACCTCGACTAGTCGGGCCGTGTTGGATGAGTTGGCCGAACCGACCACCAAGAGCAGATCGCAGAGGTCGACCATGCCCCGGACCGCGTCCTGGCGGTTCTGGGTGGCGTAGCAGATGTCGTTGGAGTTGGGTCCGTGGAGGTCCGGGAACCGGTCGCGCAGGGCGGCGACGATCTCGGCCGTCTCGTCAGTGGCCAGGGTGGTCTGGGTGAGGTAAGCCACCTCGGCACCAGGGTCGATGTCGAGGGCGGCCACGTCCTCGGGCCGCTCGACCAGGGCCATGGGAGCCTCGCCCAGCGTGCCGGCGATCTCCTCGTGGCCGGCGTGGCCGATCAGGACGATCCGATAGTCCTGGGAGGCGAACCGGCGGGCCTCGTGGTGGACCTTGGTCACCAGCGGGCAGGTGGCGTCGATGACCGACAAGTCGCCGCGACGAGCCGCTTCCTCGCGGACCTTGGGGGAGACGCCGTGGGCGGCCAGGACCACCACTGCACCCTCCGGCACCTCGTCGAGCTCCTCCACGAAGATCGCACCCTTGCCCTCCAGGTCGGCGACGACATGGCTGTTGTGCACGATCTGCCGGCGGACGTAGACCGGGGATCCGAAGCGCTCGATGGCCCGCTCCACGATCTCGATGGCCCGCTCCACGCCGGCACAGAACGAGCGCGGCGCGGCGAGCACGACTTCGTGCCGGCCCACGGCGCCGGCCCAGCGCTCGAGCGACGGGCGTACCCGCATCAGCGTGGCCAGGGCCCGCATGCCGCCCAGCACCATCCCGCCCTCGGCCGTGTCCGAGATGGCGCGGACCACGGCCACCGGGCGATCGGGGAGCTGGTCGACCAACCAGGCCGACTCCATGTCCACCGCCACTGCGTCGGTGGTGGCCAGCTCGGCCCGCTCGGTGCCCCGGACGATGCGGGGTGTCGACACGATGGGGCCGGTGCGGACGTCGAGGCCCATGTGGCGGAGGTCGTGGGCGATCCACTCGGCTCCGGGAAGTGTCCGGACGATGCTGCCGTCGACGGTACGCACCTCGGTGGCCACCACTAGCTGCCCGAGTCGGAGATCGGGATCCAGGCCACCGGCCACACCGACCAAGGCGATGGACTGCGAGGAGGGCGAGGCGGCCAGCTTGGCCCCCGATGCCGTCGCCTTGGCCCGGCCCATCCCGATGCGGGGCACGGACCCACCGACGGCCAGGGCCTCGATGCGCAGCGGGGACACGATGGTGAGATCAGCCATCGGCCAGCTCCCTAACGGCTCGGCCGTCGCCCCTACCGCCGACCTGGCGGCCCTCGCCCCTACCGCCAAGATGGCGGCCCTCGCCCCTACCGCCAAGATGGCGGCCCTCGCCCCTACCGCCAAGATGGCGGCCCTCGCCCCTA
>JAUTXB010000307.1 GCA_030838245.1 Acidimicrobiaceae bacterium | reverse complement strand
CACGTGACCGAACGGGGTCCCGCCGCCCCACGCCGCCACCAGGCTGACGACCAGGACGACGTACCAGATCCACCATCGAGAGGCTTCGGACCGACGCCGACGCCGGGTCAGGAGGGCGAACGTGGCGATCAGGGCCAGGATCCCGACATAGCTGGTGACCTCGGGGAAGTTGTAGGTCCCGAAGTAGGTGGCCACCTCGTGCTGGTTGGTTCCGAGGAGGAAGGGCGAGAACACCAACAAGGTGAGGCGCCAGGGCAGGGATCCGCTGGTGAAGAATTCGTATGTGGCGCTGGCCCGCTGCGAATGGGCAGTGAAGACCAGCCCGGGCAGCCACTGGGCCGCACTGGCCAAGAGCCCTACTCCGACACCGACGACCAGGTGGCCGAGGGGCGCGGCCAGCGACTGCCGGGCCGGTTGGCCCGGCGAAGCCGATCGCCAGTACTGCCAGTACCGCCAGATCAGGTAGATCAGGACCACCACGGCCGAGTCGAGGACCGACTCGGGAGCGCCGGCCAGGATGGTCATCGCCGTAGCCGCAGCCAGCACCACGGCCCACCACCAGCGGGGCGCGGGGTCGACGCCAACAGGGCGAGAGGACGGGATTGCGTTTCTCGATTCGGTCAAGCCGTGCACGGCCAGCAGCATCCACGGGAGCCAGGCGGCGCCGGAGATCAAGTCCACGTGGACGATCTGGCCGCTCATGAAGCCGCCGAAGGAAAAGGCGGCGGCGCCAAAGGTGGCCGCCGTGCCCGACATCGGCTGGCGGCGCAAGAAGAGGTACATGCCCACCACGGCCGCCTCGTAGGCCGCGATCAGGTTCAGCGTCCAGGCCAACCCCGATGGCAGCACGGCGAACAGCCAGGTGAAGGGATAAGCGGCCCCGGCGTTGAACCCGCCCAACAGCGGAGCGCCGCTGAAGATGTAGGGATTGAGAAGGGGCAGGTGTCCGTGGACCAGGTCTTGTCCCACCAGGACCCGGAGCGGGAAGTTTTGGAGGAAGTTGTCTCCGTCCAAGAACAACTGTCCGAAGCAGAGGGGCACGCCGAACACGACCACGGGCGCGACGAGCAAGATGGCCAGGCCGGTGTGGTCGCGGACCCACGCTCGAATCCTCCGTCCATCCCGTCCTCTGGTCGTGCCGTGAGGATCGGTGTCGGCCATAGGCGCTCAGCGGCGACTCATGTGATGAGCCCGGACCACCAGTTGATCACGTGGTTGATGAGATCCGACCATTGGTTGCGGAACAAAAGGATCAAGATGAACGGCAGGAACATCAGGAACGGCTGCATCTGGTAGTAGTTGGGCAACAGCCGCGCGGGCAGCAGCCGCTCAAGCACGGCGGCTCCGTCCAACGGCGGGCACGGGATGAGGTTGAACACCCCCAGCACGATGTTGGCGATACCGCCGTAAAAGAAGAACCTCGAATAGAGCGGGAGGTTCCCGGTGGCCGGCAGGGTGTTGGCGAAGGCCACGCCGCACAGCGCGGCGAGGGCAAAGTTGGTCAGCGGGCCGACCAGCGACACGATGACGACGTGGTTGCGCGGGCTGCGGAGCCGATTGGGGTTGACCGGGACGGGCTTGGCCCACCCGTAGGCTCCGATGCCCGACAGGCTGAGCAGCGCGGGAACCAACAGGGTGCCGACCGGATCGATATGGCGAACGGGATTGAGGTTCAGCCGGCCCGCCCGCTTGGCCGTGTCGTCACCGAAGGCCAGAGCGACGACGCCGTGGGAGATCTCGTGGAGGATGATCGACGGGATCAACACCACGAAATAGATGAGCTGGTCCTGGCTGATCCGATGGGTTCGGACCAGCACGGCCATGATGGCCACGGCCGCCGCCACCGCGATCCACATCAGGGGCGTGCCCGGTACCTGCCATTGTGATGTTCGGCGGGTACCCCCGGTGCCACCCCACCCCATGTCGACGGCCCGCCTAGTGCCGGGCGGCGTGACTGATGCAATAGCGAGTAGCCGGCATGGCTTCGAGCCGGGCCGGGTCGATCGGCGTGCCGCACTCCTCGCACGTCCCGAAACTGCCGTCGTCCAGCTTGGTCAGGGCATGGGCGACATCGCCCAGCGTCTCCTGTAACTGACCGCCCAGCGCTTCAGCCTCACCGCGTTCGGCCGTTACCTGGCTGAGGTCGGCAAAATTGGGGTCGTAGGTCGGTCCGTCTCCGTCCCCGAATCCCAGTTCGGACAGCTGCGAACGCAGCTGTGCCCGCTCCTCTTCGAGCAGGGTTCGGTAATCAACGGTCGGGGCATCGCTCGTCACGGAGCAGAGCCTACTTGTCGCGATTGCGTTGGGCGCGCGGGTGGGCGCTTTCGTACGCGTCCCGGAGGTGCTCGGAGGACAGGCGCGTGTACAGCTGCGTTGTGGCGATCGACACATGGCCGAGCAGTTCTTGGACCACCCGGATGTCGGCGCCATGGGCCAGCATGTGGCTGGCGCAGGAGTGTCGCAGTACGTGGGGGCTGACCTGGTCCGACAGCCCGACGCGCTCGGCGTGGCGCTTGAGGATGATCCACGCGCCCTGGCGGCTCAGGCGACCGCCCCGGGTATTCAAGAACACCGCCTCGGCGTCACTCCGGTGGGCCCAGCGATCCGGCTCGATCAGTGGTCGACCCACCGGCGAGAGCCAGGCCTCCAGGGCTCGGCGAGCAGGCCGCCCCAGCGGAACGAGCCGCTCCTTGGACCCCTTGCCGAAGACGCGGATCAGGCCGTCGTCGAATTGGAGGTCACCCAAGGTGAGCCCCACCACTTCGGAGATCCGGGCCCCCGTGCCGTAGAGCACTTCGAGGAGAGCCCGATCCCGGAAATCCAGCGGCCCCAATCCGGCCACCGCGTGCATGAGGGCCAGCGCCTGGTCCTCGTCCAGCGCCTTGGGCAGGCGGGTGGCCAACCGGGGCGACTGCAGATCGGCTGTCGGATCGGCGGCGATGGCCCCCTC
>JAUTXB010000283.1 GCA_030838245.1 Acidimicrobiaceae bacterium | reverse complement strand
CGTCCTCGACGGTCCGGTCACCGAGACCGCGGCCGCCATTCGGTCGGGCACCGTGTCCGCCACCGAAGTGCTCGAGCTGCACCTGGAGCGCGTGGCCCAGCGCAACCCCGAGCTCAACGCCATCGTGACGTTGGCCGAGGATCGCGCGCGGGCGGCAGCGAAGGCTGCCGATCAGGCGGTGGTCGAACGGCGACCGATGTCTCCGCTCCACGGCATCCCCTTCGTTGTCAAAGACATCATCGCTACGGCGGGCGTCCGCACTACAGCGGGAAGCAAGATTCTTGAAGACCACGTGCCCCGACGAAGCGCCACGGCCATCGATCGACTCGAGCGCGCTGGTGCTATCTTGCTCGGCAAGTCCAACTGCCCCGAGTTCGCGCTGGACCTCCACACCTGGAACAGGCTTTTCGGGGGAACCCGAAACCCGTGGAACCCTGCCTACACATCGGGGGGATCAAGCGGTGGCGATAGCGCAGCCGTTGCTGCCGGCTGTTCGGGCTTCGGCGTGGGCACGGACTACGGCGGGTCCATTCGATGGCCGGCCCACTGCACCGGGCTGACGAGCCTGCGCCCCACCGTCGGTCTCGTCCCGGCAACCGGGCAAATTCCATACTCGGGAGACGGGTCGCTGGCGCCTCCCAACTCCGCCTCACTGCAGCACAAGCTGCAGGTGATCGCCCCCATCGCCCGCAGCGTGAGCGATCTGTGGGAGGTGGTTCGCGTCATGGTCGGACCCGACGGGTACGACGAACAGTGTGTGCCAGTGGCCCTGGGCGATCCGTGGGCCGTCGATCTCTCGTCGCTCACCTGCGCGTGGTTCGACGGGGACGGCATTACCCCGGTCGACCCCGAGATCGTGAGCTCCCTAGAAGCTGCAGCCGGGGCCCTGATCGAACTGGGACTGTCGACGGTCCAACGGCGGCCTCCCGGCCTTGACCGGGCCGAAGAGGTCTTTGCGGCCCTGCGCAATGCCGACGGGCTCGCCGATCATGTCAGCCTGGCCTCGAACCATGTCGACGACCTCACCGACGGCGTTCGATGGTGGCTGGCCGGCGCGAACGAGACGACGGTCAGCGAGTACCGACGGCTCGCCCGCCAGCGCGATCTGTTGCGAGCCGGCGTGCTCGACTTCATGGTGAACCACCAGATCCTGCTGCTCCCGGCGGCCAACATCCCCGCCTTCCGACCAAGCGGCCCAGAGTTCTCGATCAATACGTCGCTGAGCTTTCGGGTGGGAGAGGCTGAGCTCACCAAGTTCGAAGCGCTGGTGTGTACCAGGATCATCAGCCTGCTCGCAGTTCCGGCAGCCGTCGTGCCGGTCGGCACGTCGGCAGAAGGGATGCCCTTGGCGGTGCAGGTCGTCGGTCGACCTTTCGCCGATCACGAGGTCGTGGCTGTCGCCCACGCCCTCGAACGCCACTTCGGCCGTTGGCAGCCCTCGGCAAGGTCATGATTGCCGATCAACGTCGATGGCGTTTCGGTCTCTAATTCGAAGAATGGAGGATTTATGAGAATGCAACAGGTCAGGGTCGACGTCTGTGAGATGGCCAGTCCATCGGACATGTCGTCGTTCGTCGAGCTTCTGGATCACGGCGGGGTGAACGCCGAGGACGTGATCGCCATCGTCGGCAAGACCGAGGGTGGTGCTCTGGTCGACGACTACAACCGAGAGCTATCGGATCTGCGCTTCCGAGAGGTCGTCGCCGAAAGGATGGGCATCAGCAGGGACGGGGTGGCGGAACGCATCGCCATTGTGCTCTCCGGCGGGACGTTCGGCGTGCTTGCCCCGCACGTCACCGTGATCTCCCGCACCTTCCAGGATGTCGATGAGGTCGAGACGTCCGAGAAGCGCCTGGTCGTTGGGCGGGCGTTCTCCGAGCCGATCCTGCCGGAGGAAATCGGACGAATGCCACAGATCCGCAAGGTGGCCGCCGCCGTTCGGACGGCGTTCGAGGAGTCCCAGGTCGCCGATCCCACTGACGTCCACTCCGTTCAGGTCAAGGCGCCAACGATCACCCGGGAGATGATCGCCGAGGCGGCGTCAAGAGGCCGAGACGTGGTGACCCTGGACCTGGGGACCACTGGCGCCTTCGGCTACGCCAACGACGCCTCGGCCCTCGGTGTCGCACTCGCCCTTGGGGAGGTCGAGGAGGCGGCGCTGAGCGACGACGTAGTCCGCACGAACTGGAACCTCTTCAGTTCGGTTGCGGCGACATCGGCCGCCCCGGACAAAATTCGCGCTGAGGTGCTCCTCCTCGGGAACGCTGCCGCCAGCACGAGCGACCTACGGATCGGCCACGGGATCACCAGGGACTTCATCGACACCTCGGGGACGAAGGAGGCCCTGCGTTCCGCGGGCCTGGAGTTCTCGTGTTGTCCCTCGGACGCTGACCTCGAACGCGTCGTCCAGGTCTTCGCCAAGCTGATCATTCCCGATGGCGGCATGGTCCGTGGGCATCGCACCACGCTTCTCGACGACATCGAATCGGCAAAGACCACCAAGGCGCTCGGCGGAGCCCTGATCGGCAGCGTGGTAGGCCGGACGGCCTTCTACATGTCTGGCGGGGAGATGAATTCCCATCAGGGCCCACCGGGAGGAAGTCCCGTGGCGGTCATCGTGCGGGCATGAGCATGGGGGCCGGCGGTCTCCCCGACCAACCGGGCCCTCGACCGGCAGTCGTCAACCGCTTCGTCATTCTCGGCCTCGGCATTGGGGCTCAGGCATCTACGTGCATCTTCCTCTACGGCCTGCCGGAGCTCATTCCTGAGTTCCGTCGCCAGTACGACCTGTCCCTGAGTAGTGTCGGCTGGCTGGTTGCCGCACCGACTTTCGGGCTGCTCTGCGCACTCTACGCCTGGGGAGCGGCGGCAGATCGATACGGCGAGCGCAAGATCATGGCGATCGGGTTGGGCCTGGCTACTGTGTTCATTGGCATCGCCGCCGGCGTGGACGACCTCATTGCCCGCGCCGTCCTATTTGGCCTGGGCGGCGCCGCCTCGGCGTCGGTGAACGCGGCCAGCGGCAGGGTCGTCCTCGGCTGGTTCTCTCCCAGCGAACGCGGTAAGGCCATGGGGGCTCGCCAGACGGCCCAGCCCTTGGGTGTTGGTATCGCCGCTCTGGCGCTCCCGGCATTCGCCCTCGCCTTTGGCACCGATTGGGCCTTGGCGTTCTGCGCCGCAGCCTGCGCTCTCATGGCCATATTCGTCGTGCTGTTCGTTCTCGACCCGCCGCGCCAGGTGGTCAGCAGCCTCGTCCCCACAGGGTCTCCCTACCGGACACCAGCCCTTTGGCGCCTGCATGGCGCCAGCGCGCTGCTCGTCGTCCCCCAGTTCGCCGTCTCGGCTTTCGCCTTCACCTTCCTCGTGACCGCACGACACTGGAGCCCGGCCCACGCCGGCATTCTGGTTTTTGTGTTCCAGATGCTCGGCGCTGCCGGGCGGGTCGCGGCCGGATGGTGGTCGGACGCCGTCGACAGCCGACTTCGCCCGATGCGGATCGTGGCGTTCGTATCCGCTGCGTCGATGCTGGCGGTAGCGGTGGCCGACACCGCTGAATCGGCATTGGTGGTGGCCGCGCTCGGCCTAGCTGCGGTGATCAGCGTCGCCGACAACGGCCTTGGTTACACCGCCGCCGCCGAGCTGGCCGGATCATCGTGGTCGGGTCGGGCACTCGGCGCTCAGAACACCGGGCAGAACGTAGCCGCAGCACTGACACCACCGCTGGTC
>JAUTXB010000274.1 GCA_030838245.1 Acidimicrobiaceae bacterium | reverse complement strand
GATGCCGGTACGCCCGGTGAGGTTGTCTGAGCCAGTCGGAGACATGACAGGGACGTGACGGCGACATGACCTCGACATGACCGTCTACGTCGACGACTGGAGACAGCGTGCTCGCCTCGGGCACGTCGACGCCCTGTGGTCCCATCTCATCGCCGACAGCGACGACGAGCTCCATCGATTCGCCAAGCAATTGGGGATGAAGGAGGCCTGGTTCCAAACCGACCCTCGCCGACCCTACCGGTCCCACTACGACGTGACTGAGGCCTTGCGCCGCCAAGCCATTTCCCTCGGAGCAGTCCCCATCACGTGGCGCACTATCGGTCGGATGATGCGTGTGCGACGAGAACGAATGCTTCGAGACGGCGGCCCGTTGCCGTTAACCGGGCCGTAGCCACCAGTTCGACCCTGTCCGGCATCGTGCATACTGACCCGGTGCCTCCGGGGAGCCCGATTGACCCACAGTCGCCAGTCCTGGTCGGGGTGGGCGTGGCCTCCGACGACGCCGAGCCCGTCGAGCTGATGGCCCGGGCGCTGGTTACTGCTGCAGCCGACGCCAGGTCGACGAGCATTCTGGGCGCTATCGACCGGATGGCCGTGCCCCAGGGGAACTGGGCCTATCCGGATCCGGCGCGTCTGGTGGCCGATCGGGTCGGCGCCTCTGGATGTCGCACCCATCTGGTTGAACTGGGGATCCCGCAACAGTCGCTGATAAATGAGGCCTTGCGTGCCATCCTCGAGGGACGATCCGAAGTCGCTGCCATCGTCGGTGGAGAGGCGAAGCGCCGTTCCCAGCAGGCGGAACGGAGCGGGCGGGCGGCGGAGGAGACACCTCAACCAGGCGTGGTACCCGATGTCTTCCAGCGGCGGCCGGGTGCCCTCTTGGAGCCCGTCGAGATGGCCACAGGCCTGTGGGACCCTGTGCAGCAGTACGCCATGATCGACAACGCCCTTCGTCGAGCTGAGGGACGGAGCCTGGAAGAGCACCGGGACGAGATCGCCGACCTGTGGGCCCGGTTCAACCAGGTGGCCACGGACAACCCCCACGCCGCCTTCCCAACTCCCATGTCGGCGTCGGAGATCGCCACCCCCTCTCGGCACAATCGCCCCCTGGCCTTTCCGTACAACAAGTGGCACTCGACGCAGTGGACCGTCGACCAGGCGGCGGCCTTGTTGGTGTGCTCAGCGGGCACGGCGCGGCGCTTCGGGATCGCCCCCGACCGGTGGGTGTTTCCTTTGGTCGGACTGGAATCGAGCCAAGCGGTGTCGCTGCTGCGACGGGTCGATCCCCATACCTGGCCGGCAATGAACGTGCTCGGCGCCCGTGCCGCCCACCGCATCGGGCGCCCGTTGGCCGAGGTCGACACGACCGAGCTGTACAGCTGCTTTCCGGCCGCCGTCCGCGTCCAGCAACGAGCATTGGGCTTGGGGCCGGAAACGACCCCGACCGTCACCGGCGGCATGGCATTTGCCGGCGGCCCGTTCAATAACTTCGTTTACCAGGCCACCGCAGCCGTGGTCGACAGGATTCGGGCATCGCCCGGGGCGTTGGGCATGGTGACCACGGTAAGCGGCCTGCTCACCAAGCCTGGAATTGGCATCTGGAGCACCCAGCCCGACAATCAGCCGCCGTTGATCGCCGATCTGGCCGACGAGGCCTCAGCGGCAACCGAGACGGTCGACGTCTACGAGACGCTCGAGGAATACGCCGGTACTGCCTCGGTGGTCTCCTACACCGTCACCTTCGATGGTGAGGTACCGAACCGTACGGTGGTCGTCGCCGATACTCCGTCGGGCCTTCGTTGCGTGGCGTTCTCCGATGACCCCGCTCTCGCTCGCCACGCCGTCTCGACCGAGTTGGGGGGAACGACAGTCGTGGTCCGGTCGGGAACGTTCGTCATCAACTGATCGGGAGAGGGGACCGAGAGGAGATCGACAGGAAGAGGTGACCGCCACCGGCCTGGATCGTTACAGTGGGCCCATGGCCATTGACCTCGCTGACGCACTCGCCTTCGTCCGAGAGAACGACCGAGGGGTGCTGGTCACACTCCGGCGAGACGGGCTGCCGCAGCTCTCGAACATCATGTATGTTCCCGACGAGAACGACCTCATTGGCATCTCGGTGACCGAGTCACGGGCCAAGACGAAGAACCTGCGTCGTGACCCCCGGGCGTTTCTCCATGTCACTAGGGCCGACTTCTTTGCCTACGTCGTGCTCGAGGGAACGGTGACGCTGTCGTCGGTCGCCACCGAACCGGGCGACTCGGTGGTCGACGCCTTGGTCGACATGTACCGCACGGCGCGTGGCGAGCACCCCGATTGGGATGAATTCCGCCAGGCCATGGTGGACGAGGGACGCGTGCTCGTTCAGCTCCGAGCGAAACGTGCCTACGGGATGCTCGGCGCGCCATAGTCCGGGTTCTGGCTTGACCGGTAGCGGTGAGAGCGAGGTCTACAGCATGGAGGAAGGCAAGCGCGGTAGCGGGCTCCATGCCGGCGGGAAGGACTCGATCGTGTCGCCAGACCTTGGGTGGGAGCATCTGCAATCGGCGGTGGACGAGGCCGAGGCGCAGTCATTTCCGGCCAGCGACCCCCAATCGTCGTGGGCCGGCTCGGACCGGTACAGCCTCCCATGGTGGGGCGACGAGCAGTAGCGTCGAGCGTCATGAACTTCGAGGTTGGTGCAGTACCTATCCGGTCGCGGCGGACCATTTCCGTCGAGGCGATGGAACGGACTGTCTGATGGGGTTGCTGGATGGCGCCCGAGCCGTGGTGACGGGGGCCGGATCCGGGATCGGCCGGGAGACCTGCCTGCAGTTCGCAGCCCACGGGGCACGGGTGGTCGCACTCGACATCGACGGTGACTCAGCCCGATCGGTGGCCAAAGAGATCGGCGGAGAACCGGCTGTGGCCGACGTCACCGACCGGGAGGCACTCGAGGCGGCCATCCATCGAGCGGCTGAGGTCCTCGGAGGGATCACCATCCTGGTCAACAATGCTGGCGTGGGGGCAATGAAGCCCCTTCACCAGTACAAGGACAGCGAGTTCTCCGCCGTGGTCGACGCAAGTTTGCGGGGGACGTTCAACGGCATCGGGGTGGCGGCACCGCTCATGGTGGCCGGAGGGGGCGGTGCGATCGTCAACATGGCGTCGGTGAGCGGGATGCGACCGACCCGTGGCGAGGCGCCCTACTCGGCGGCCAAGGCCGGCGTGATCGCCCTCACCCAATCGGGCGCCCTCGAGTACGCGCCGACAGTCCGCGTCAACTGCGTTTCGCCGGGTCTCATCGAGACCCCGCTCACATCGGCCCTCCTGCACAATGACGAGGCGCGCCAGGTCTTCGATCGGAGCACACCACTGGGTCGAGTGGGTACCGCCGCCGACGTGGCCGGCGTCATCGTCTTTCTCTGTTCGGATCTTGCTGCCTATGTCACCGGGGCGAACCTTCCCGTGGAGGGCGGGAGCCTCCTGGCCAGTGCGCAGATGGACTCCACGCTCTCGGCGATCCTCGCTCTGTTCGAGTGATGCGGCGGGGCCTGCTCGAGTAAGAGCACGAACGCGGCAGGCTCGACTTGCGCGTTGGCGCGAATCCCTTTGGCCGCCAGTGCGCTGAGGCGGCGAGGATCCAAGGATCATCTGTACCCCCAGGGCTACGCTCTCGCCCATGAGTGAAACTCAGCAGGGAGCGGGCTGGTGGCAGGCATCGGATGGAAAGTGGTACGCGCCGGAGCTGCATCCGAACTACGTAGCGCCGGCGACAGAAGTGCCATCGGGCCCCCCGCCAACGGGAGCATCGGGGCCCACGACAGGAACGGGGCCAACGACAGCACCCGCACCCGGGTACGCCGCGCCTCCCGTCGGCCCTCCTGCCGCGCCCCCTCCTGGCGGTTACGTGTACCCGCCAGCTGGCTTCCAACCCAATCTGGTTTCGGCCAGGTACAGCGGTCTGGCCATTGCCTCCCTGGTGCTGTCGATCGTGTGGCTCGGCGGCATCGGCGCCATCCTGGCGGTCATCTTCGCCATCGTGGCGCTGAAACGGGTCGCAGCATCCAACGGCCGGCTTCGCGGCAAAGGCCTATCGATCGCCGGCCTTGTCATCGGGATCGTGGGCATTCTGGGAGCAGCCCTTACGTGGACAGTGGTGGCTTTGATCGGGGCGAACGCGCACCACGTAACCGTGTCGGTCGGTCGCACTGTCAATGTCAGCGATTCGTTCAGCCTGGGCGTCTCGACCATGCAGATCAGGTCGGTCCACCCAGTGGACCTTTCGTCGGGATCGTCGGCTGGCCACTACGTCGTGGCCAACGTGCGGATCTGTGCCGGGAACAGCGGCTCGAGCACGGGAGTATTCGACCAGTTGTTCTTCCTTAACACAGGGAACGGCAACTCCATATCCGGTTCCAACTCGACGCAGCAATCACCGGATATCGGCGGTCAGTCCGTCCCGAGCAACTCCTGCATCAGCGGGAACGTGACCTTCAAGGTCGGTTCTGGGGCCAACCCGAGATCGATCGATTATCACGGCTTCCTGCCCTCCACGTACACGTGGAATATTTCTTAAGGGGCTCTGACCTCGCTTATGGCGTGTTTACCGAGTCAGACGCCGCGTCGGCCAGCGAGGCTGCGGCGCGAAGGTGGCCGGTCAGGTCGCTCAGGCTCGATCGACCGTTGAGCCCGCTGGTCGACGGCATGAGATAGACGGGCCGGCCGCCGAGAGACCGTGGTTGCTCGCCGGCTGTGGCCAATCGGTCGACAACGGCACGCCATCCGGCCAGCCCTACGAAGCAGACGGCTCCCGGTTGGAGCCATTGGACCAGTCGGTCGACGCGAGCCAACCCGCCCCGGTACTCGCCCGTGTCGAGCTCGGCGGCCGTCCTGGTAGCCCGCTTCACCAGGTCGGTGAGGCCGATGCCCGACGCCGTGAGGGCGCCCACCGGGTCACGGTCGCGCTCCACCAGCCCGGCGGCCACAGCGGCAGGCCAAAACCGGTTTCCCGGTCGGGCAAACGGAACCCCCGCGTCAGCGGAGTAGACGCTGGGATTGAGTCCACAGACCAGCAGACGCATGCCGGGGCCCACGGTGTCGGCCAGCGTTCGGGCGCGCGTCGCCCGCAACCGCACCTCGTCCCCCGAGACCGTCACCGAAGCCGGGTCGACCTCGAACCCGGCGCCGGTGACCACATCGGACAGAGACTCGGGCTGCCACCCAGAGAAGAATCGGCCGCCGACGTCGTCATCGGGTAGGTCGTTTCCCTCGTAGTCACCGGCCAGTACTTGAATGTCGAACGGTGCGCCGACGGTCAGTACCCGCTGGAGGTCCCACAGCGCGAGCGGAAGCCGCAGTCGCGGTACATGGAGGTGGGTCATGCACGACCAGCCCCCACCGATCGAGCCAGGGGCGAAGGGAAGGGCCTCGACGTCACCCTGCACGTACAGCGCGCTGGGGGCCTGGGTCCGGCACTGATCGAGCATTACGCGCGAGGCATCCAGCCCGACCAGAGGCGTGCCCAGGTACGGGGCGTACCGTCCGGCCCCGCAACCGAGGTCCATGCGGAGCGCGCCGTCGCCCACCAGGGTGGCAAAGCCCTCGGCGTCGGTCCGACGGCCGGGCCGGGCATGTGTCTCAGCCCACCGGAGCCCCCGGTCCTCGTAGATTTCCACGGTTTCGCGCTGCACGGCCTCCGATGCTACGGGTTGTACTCTGGGCTCTGACCGGGGTACGGAGGACCAAGCGACGATGCAGCGGACCAGGGGAGACCAGGTGCCGAGGCAGTAGTCAAGGAACGAAGCGATAGCCCATCCCCGATTCGGTACGAAAGTGCTGGGGCCGGGAGGGGTCGGACTCGAGCTTCCTGCGTACTCGGGCCATGAGGACCCGGAGGTACTCGGTCTCGGTGTCGTACTGTGGTCCCCACACTTCGTGGAGCAGCTGCTGATGGGAGACGAGCGTGCCCGGGTTGCGGACGAGCACCTCGACGATGTCCCACTCCTTGGGCGTGAGATGGACATCCGACCCGTCCCGTGTGACCCGCTTGGCGGACAGATCGATGGTGAACGCCTCAGTTTCGACCAGTGGGTCCTCGGGACCGGCGACCGTTCGCCGGAGGCCCGCTCGCAACCGGGCCAACAGCTCGTCCATGCCGAATGGCTTGGTCACATAGTCGTCGGCCCCGGCATCGAGGGCCTCGACCTTGCTCACGCTCTGGTGCCGGGCCGAGAGGACGATGATCGGGACCGTGCTCCACCCTCGAAGTCCCCGCACGACTTCGATGCCGTCGATCCCCGGAAGACCCAAATCGAGGAGGATCACATCGGGCCGTTTATGCGCGGCCAAACTAAGGCCTTCCTCGCCTCCTCTGGCCACGATCACCTCGTAGCCCCGAGCCCTCAGGCTGATGCCGACGGCGCGCAGCAACGAGATGTCGTCGTCGATGATCAGTATCCGGGCACCGTGTTCAATGTCGGTGCCCTTCTGTACCCGACCTGACCGAGGCGCTTCTATCACTCCGGTTCCTCCGTCTTCTCAACGGCCGCTACCTGTGGCCCGGGAGCCGCCCCGGCGCCCGGATCCGCTTCACCGTCCGGCTCCGCTTCCCGCCCGAGGTCTGGTTGAGGTGGCGCGGGAAGGCGGACCACCATGGTGCAGCCGCCTCCCGGGGTGTCGTCCACGTCCAGGTCACCGCCGACCGCCTCGACGAACCCTCGGGCCACGGCCAGACCCAGCCCCACTCCGGCCTCGTTCTCGCTGTCGCCCAACCGCTGGAAGGGCCGAAATACCAACTCGCGGTCCTCGGCTCGTACTCCAGGGCCATGATCCACGACCCGGAGGTCAACCCGACCAGCTACGGCACCGGCCTCGATGCGGAGTCCGGCCCCTCCCGCATGGACCAATGCGTTGTCGATCAGGTTGGCCACAGCGCGTTCGAGGAGAACCGGATCGGTGTGCACCCGTGGGAGGTTGTCGGGCACATCCGAGCTCACCGCTGTGGCTCGGGGCCCCAAGCTGGCCAGAGCAGCGTCTACTACGTCGCTTACGTCGACGGCAAGGTCCATCACCTTCATGGATCCCGTTTCCAATCGGCTCATGTCCAGCAAGTTCTCGACCAGCGAGGAGAGCCGGTCCGATTCATCGTCAATGGTCCGCACCAGAATCTCGGTCTCCGCCGGACCGAAGTCCAGCTGTTTCGACAACAAGCTGCTCGACGCGGCCTTGATCGATGCGAGGGGGGTTCGTAGATCGTGGCTGACCGCAGCCAGCAGGGAAGAACGGAGCTCGTTCGCCCGCGCCAGCGAGTCGGCTTTTTCGGCGCCGACCTGAAGCCGTTCGCTGGCCAGAGCAACAGCCAACTGGGCGGCGAACCCGGCCAGGATTTCACGGTCCTCAGCGGAAAGACCGGGACCTCGCAGTGCGACCACCTCTCGATCACTGAGGGGCAGGGATACCGATGCGACTTCAGGATTGAGTGGCGGATCGGCCCCGACGGCCACCACTGTCTCCCAGCCGGTATTGCCTCCGCCAGGAACGATCGGAGTCGTGTCCGGTCCGTCGAGTTGGCGGCGCAAGATGGCAGCGGCTTCGAGACGGAAGGCGACGACCAGATCTCCCAGAAGGGCGGGCAAGGGATTGCCTTCGGGAGCTACGAGTCGCCCCGCCACTCGGGCCAACATATGCGCGTCCGCTCGGGCCTGGGCGGCAACCACCGACCGCCTTGCCGATAGGTCCACGAGGGAGCTGACTACTCCGGCGACGACCAGGAAAATGACCAGAGCGACGACGTCCCGGGTGTCGGCAATGGTCAGCGTATGGATCGGCGGGGCAAAGAAGTAGTTGGACAGCAGGAACCCGGCCACTGCGGCCAGAGCGGCCGGCAACACGCCACCGACCACTGCGACGGCCATCACCATGATCAAGTACACGCCCAACGAGGTCGACAGGTCGATGTGTGACCGGTTCATGGTCAAGATCAGGGTGGCCAGAGGGAAACCGACGATCCCGATCGCCAGGGAACCCACCTGCCGGCGCCGTGACAGGGGGGACGACAACAGCCGGCGATGACGGTCGGGTAGTTCACTGACCATCCGACCGGTACCGGCGCTGTCGGTGCCGCCAGCCGCGCCTTGAAATTCCTCGTCGGCCGCGTCGGTGGCGATCACGTGGATGTCGAGTGCGCCACCCGAAGCCCGGATGACGGAGTTCACCACTGAGCCACGGACGAACTCGGTGAGCCGGCTGCGATGGGTCGCACCCAGGACCAGTTGGGTGGCGTTCTCCGCCCTGGCCACCTGCATCAGGGCCGGCGCCACGTCGGCTCCGACTACCTCGATATAGCGCCCACCAAGCTCGTCGAGCAGGGCCCGGTTCTTGATCAGGCCATCAGAGGAAGGAGCGGTGAGGCCGTCCTCGGCGCGCACGTGGACTCCGACCAGCTCGGCCTTGGTCCGCATGGACATCCGGGCCGCCCGGCGGATGAGAACGGCGCCCCCAGGAGCACCGGTCAACGAGACCACCACCCGCTCCTTGGTCTCCCAGGGTCCGGCGATCCCGTGCCGTTCGCGATAATCGTGGAGCTCCTGGTCAACCCGGTCGGCCATCCACAACAAGGCCAGCTCGCGTAGTGCGGTCAGGTTGCCGGCACGGAAGTAATTGCCGAGGGCGGCATCGATACGCTCCGCCGGATAGACATTGCCGTGGGCGAGCCGCCGCCTCAGTGCCTCTGGGGACATGTCGACCAGCTCGAGCTGGTCGGCTGAGCGCACCACCCCGTCGGGCACCGTCTCTCGCTGGACGACCCCGGTGATCCGCTCGACGACGTCGTTAAGCGACTCCAGGTGCTGCAAGTTGACGGTCGAGATCACATTGATACCGGCGGCCAGCAGCTCCTCGACGTCTTGCCATCGCTTGGCGTTGCGGGAGCCGGGCACGTTCGTGTGGGCCAGTTCGTCGACCAGGGCGAGTTGAGGGTGGCGGGCCAACAGGGCGTCAAGGTCGAGCTCTTCGAAGGTCTGACCGCGGTAGATGATCGGCTTTCGCGGCAGCACCTCCAGATCCCGCAATTGCTCTGCGGTTTGTTGCCGACCGTGGGTGTCGACCCACCCGATTACGACGTCAGTGCCGCGTTCTTTACGTCGCCATCCTTCATTGAGCATGGCAAACGTCTTCCCTACGCCTGGAGCTGCGCCAAGATATAGCCGGAGTTGTCCTCGTGCCACTGCTATGGCTCCTCGCGGTACCTATCGCTCATGTATGTCCTTCCTTGCGCTCGACGCATCAACCGAAAGGCCGGTCGACTCGTAGACAGACCGTCGACCGTATCTGCCGATTCTTACAAGGTCTGTCGTGGTTGATCGACGGCATGTCCACTAGTGAGGACGAAGGCTGTAGCCCACGCCTGGGGCGGTGTGAATCATCGCCCCCGCGTCATCGTTGAGCTTGTGGCGCAGTCGGTGCACGTACGCATGCACGTACTGCGCCTCGTGGCCATACCCCGTGCCCCAGACGGCCGTGAGGATCATCTGATGGGTACAAGTTCTTCCTACGTGACGGGCCAGAAATGACAGAACCTCGAACTCCTTTGCCGTGAGGCCGATAGTGGCATCGTGAAGACGGGCTTCGTGGTGTACCAAGTCGAGCTCGAGTGGGCCCAGTGCGAGGCTCGTCGGCAGCTGCTCCTCGGGCTCCCCCTTCCCGTGGCGCAACGCAGCCCGAATGCGAGCTTCCAGCTCCGCCATGCCGAACGGCTTCGTCACGTAGTCGTCCGCACCCCCATCGAGGGCGGCAACTTTTCGATCCTCAGTTCCGCTGGCCGAGAGAATGATGATCGGAACCTCGCTCCACTGGCGGATCCTCTTGCATACTGCGAGTCCATCGATGTCGGGAAGGCCGAGATCGAGCACGATCACCTCCGGTGAGGTGAGAGCGGTCTGCGAGATGCCCTGTTCCCCGTTCGCCGCTGTCGTTACCTCGTGACCTCCGGCCTGGAGGCCGAGGCGGAGCGCCCGCAGCAGCGACGAGTCGTCGTCAACAACCAGGACCTTGGCCATCAACGTTGCGACCTGACGCCATTGCTGTTCGCCAGCGGCAGGGTGAAGGCGAACCGGGCCCCACCCTCGGGCACGTCATCGACCCAGATCCGCTCGCCGTGAGCCTCGACGAACGTCTTGGCGATGGTCAGGCCGAGTCCGGCTCGCCCTCCGGTGTCGAACCTCACGAATCGGTCGAAGACAGCCTCTCGTTCGGAGGACGGAACTCCTGGCCCCCGGTCCGTGACCGAGAGAGCGACCCGGTCGTTGCCCACATCAGCCGCCACCGTGATCAGACTGTGCGGGGGTGCATGACGGTTGGCGTTGTCAAGGAGATTCACTAGTACTTGCCCGATCAGAAGATGGTCGATCTCAACGTCTGGTACCGACTTCGGAACCAACAGCTCAATGGGACGCTCCCCGAGCGACGAGTGCAGGGTGTCGACGGCCTCGTTCACCAGGTCGGCGACCGATTTGGGGCATCGCTGAATCTCGAGCACTCCGGCCTCGAAGCGGGTCATGTCGAGCAGGCTGGTTACCAGACGGGTCAGGTGATCTGTCTCGACCTCGATCAGGCCGTGGAGTTCGTACGTGTCTTCGTCGGAGAGCGAGATGGCGGGATCGTGGAGCGTCGACGCGGCCACCTTCATCGTGGCTAGGGGCGTCCGCAGGTCGTGTGACACTGCGCCCATGAGTGCGTGCCTCAATCGGTCGACCTCCTCGAGTAATTCCGAACGCATGGCCTGCTCTCGCAATTGTGCTCGCTCGAGGGCCAGTGCGGCGTGATTGGCATATGTGCGAAGCAGCGCCCGGTCGGCGTCGGAGGCTGGCATCCCTCGCATGGCCAGTATGCCGACTGGACGGCCCGAAGCAGACAAGGCCACGGTTCGCATCGTATTTGGAGATCCTGGTGCGGTGCCGATACTGACAGGAATGCCGGATTGTGGGTCGAGCTGGTGGACTTCCTGGTCTGACAGTGTTCTGCCGTCTGAGGCCGCGATCGACAGACGACCCTCCTCCGGAACCAGGACCGAGACACCTGGGATTTCGAACACGGAGCCGACGGTATGGACGATCGTCTTGAGCAGATCCTCCACCGATCTCTCCTCCACCAAGAGCTCGGATAGCTCGAAGAGGCGATCAGTCTCGACGGCCCGCCTATGGGCTTCCGAGCGCGCCGACTCGAGGCTGGCGACGACTCGAGCCACCAGCAGCATCACGATCACGTAGACGCCCAAGGCCACCCAGTCATCGGCTCCACCGACCGACAGCGTGTAGTAGGGCGGCGTGAACACAAAGTCGTAGACGAGAAATCCGGCGGCGACGCTGGCCAATCCGCCGGGAAACCCGCCGATGATGACTCCGGCGACCACGGGAATGACCAGGACCAGTGCCAGCGTGGCTGCACTGGTATCGGACCGGACCGGAACCATCACCGCGCCGAGTCCAATCGAGAGGAGGATGCCCACCATCGATCCGACAAGACTCTTGCGCACAATGTCCATTGTCGTACGAAGTGGCGGGGCCCAGTCCATTGGGCTTGGGCTTATTAAGGTTTTTTTAAGGGGTTACGGCTTCTGTTCAGATTCTGTTACGAAGGATCGGAAGATACTCGATCCATGGCAGATGTTTTCGTAGCGCTAGGCATTATCGGCTTCGCGGCGGTCATGCTCGGTCTCATCTGGGCCTTGGATCGGGTATGACGGTCACGCAGGGCGTCCTGCTCGGCGTGGCCGTCGTGATGTTTCTCTATCTCGGCTTCGCCATGTTCAAGCCCGAGAAGTTCTAGATGGGCTTTACCTGGACCATCGTCACGCTGGTCATCGCTTTGGCTGTGACCTGGCGGTACCTGGGGTCGTACATGGCCGCCGTCTTCGATGGACGGGTGCACTACTTTGGCTGGGCCGAGCGACCGGTCTACCGTCTCTTGAGGACCAGCCCCGACCAGGA
Organism: Acidimicrobiaceae bacterium; assembly: GCA_030838245.1. The sequence goes on along the minus strand of JAUTXB010000274.1, from coordinate 29,084 downwards.
GCAAACCTGGAAGCGGTACGCCGGAGCGATGGTCATCTTCTCGGCCGTCTCGATCGCCTTCACCTATGTGATCATCCGCATCCAGGGATCGTTGCCGCTCAACCCACAGCACTTCAACGCCGTGCCGCAGGCACTCAGCTTCAACACCGCCTCGTCGTTTGTGACCAACACCAACTGGCAGAACTACGGCGGCGAGTCGACGATGTCGTACTTCTCCCAGATGGGGGCGCTCACCGTTCAGCAGTTCGTGTCTCCGGCCGTCGGCATTGCCGTGGCCATCGTGCTGGTCCGAGGGTTTGCTCGTCGGAATTCCCCGACAATCGGGAACTTCTGGGTCGACATCACCCGGTGCCTGCTCTACATCCTGCTTCCGTTCGCCTTCATTGCCGGGATCATCTTCGTCGCCGAGGGCGGGGTGCAGACTCTTGCCGGCACGGTTGCCATCCACAACTCCCTGAACGGCGTCACCCAGACCATCCCCCGAGGGCCGATCTCGTTCATGGAGTCGATCAAGCAAGTCGGCACCAATGGAGGCGGGTTCTTGAACGCCAACTCGGCGACGGCGTTCGAGAACCCGACCGGTCTCACCAACTGGCTGTCGATCTATCTACTACTGGCCATTCCGTTTGCCCTTACTTACACGTTCGGGAAGATGGTGGGAAGTATTCGTCATGGGGCCGCACTCCTGGCCGCAATGGTGATCATCTTCGGGGTCTGGGTGGGCTTTACCAGCTACGCCGAGCACCAGCAGAACCCGGCGATCGTCGCGGCCGGAGTGCAGTCGACGACCGGCAACACCGAGGGCAAGGAGGTGCGCTTCGGCGACACGTCGACCGCCCTCTTCGGTGTGGCGTCGACCAACACTTCGACCGGTTCCGCCGACGCCTCGTACGACTCGTTCACCTCCATCGGTGGGATGGGGCTGTTGACCGGCATGATGCTCGGGGAGGTGACACCCGGGGGCACGGGGAGCGGTCTCTACACCTTGCTCATATATGCCGTCATCGCCGTGTTCATCGGCGGCCTCATGATCGGACGAACACCGGAGTACCTGGGCAAGAAGATCCAGGCGAAGGAAGTGAAACTGGCCGGGCTGGCGGCACTGGTCATGCCGATCATCGTGCTTGCCTTTACCGCCGTCGCCGTGTCGATACACGCCGGCCGGGCCGGTCCCCTGAATGCCGGCCCCCACGGGTTCACCGAGATCCTCTATGGCTTGACGTCGCAGGGCAACAACAACGGTTCTGCCTTCGGCGGTCTGACCGGCAACTCGGCCTTTTACAACACCATCGGCGCGGTCGACATGCTGCTCGGCAGGTTCGCCATCATGATCCCCGCACTGGCGCTCGGTGGGGCGTTGGCGGCCAAGAACATCGTGCCCACGTCGCTCGGGACATTCCGCACCGACAACGGAATGTTCGTCGGCCTGACCATTGGCGTGATCGTGATCATTGGTGGCCTTACCTTCTTCCCGGCTGTGGCCCTCGGACCGATCGTCGAACAGCTCAGCCACGGAAGGTTCTTCTGATGACGATGGTTGCCACCCAGCCGGACCCGGGTGCCGGAGCACACGGAGTCGCCGAAGCGCGCGGCCTCTTCGATGGCGAGATTCTCCGACAGGCGCTGATCGATTCGTTCTTGAAGCTGAACCCGGTAACTCAAATCAAAAACCCGGTCATGTTCGTGGTGCTGGTGGGCACCATCATCACCTTCATCGAGGCGATAGCCCACCCCGGCATATTCACCTGGTCGATCACCATATGGCTCTTCTTGACGGTGATCTTCGCCAACTTTGCCGAAGCCATGGCCGAGGGACGGGGTAAGGCCCAGGCCGACACGCTCCGCCGGATGCGAACCGAGACCGAGGCCCGCCGCCTGCTCCCCGATGGCTCCGAGGAACTGGTCGCTGCCGCCGAACTGTCCAAGGGAGACGTTGTCGTCTGCGAGGCCAACGACCTGATTCCCTCCGACGGTGAGATCATCGAGGGCATCGCCTCGGTCGACGAGTCAGCTATCACCGGCGAGTCGGCTCCCGTGATCCGAGAGTCGGGCGGTGACCGGTCTGCCGTGACAGGCGGGACGAAGGTTCTGTCCGATCGCATCGTGGTGCGGATCACGGCGGAGCGTGGCCATACGTTCATCGACCGGATGATCACGCTGGTGGAGGGGGCGAATCGGCAGAGGACCCCTAATGAGATCGCCCTCACCATCCTGTTGGCCGTGCTCACGATCGTGTTCCTCCCCGTGGTGGTTGCGTTGCAGCCATTTGGCCATTACGCCGGCGCCACTGTCTCGGTCGTTGTCCTGGTCGCATTGCTGGTGTGCCTGATTCCGACGACCATCGGAGCCTTGCTCTCGGCCATCGGTATCGCCGGCATGGACCGTCTCGTGCAGCGCAACGTGCTGGCCATGAGCGGACGGGCGGTAGAGGCGGCGGGTGACGTGCAAACACTGCTGTTGGACAAGACCGGCACCATCACCCTCGGGAACAGAATGGCGTCGCAGTTCGTGCCTGTGGGTGGCCACCAAGAGAAGGACGTGGCCGATGCCGCCCAACTCGCGTCTCTGGCCGACGAGACCCCCGAAGGCCGCTCCATCGTTGTGTTGGCCAAAGAGCGGTTCGACATCCGTGAGCGACAGCTCGAGGCAGACCACACCTTTGTTCCCTTCTCGGCCACGACCCGCATGTCGGGACTGGACGTCGATCACCGCCAGATTCGCAAGGGTGCGGCCGAGTCGGTCAAACGCTGGGTCGTCGAACAGCAGGGAACCGTTCCTACCGACCTCGACGGAATCGTGGACCGCATCTCCCGGGACGGTTCCACTCCGTTGGTCGTGGCCGACGGACCGGTGATTCTCGGAGTCATCGAGTTGAAGGACGTGGTGAAGCAGGGCATCCGGGAGAAGTTCGACGAGATGCGCCGGATGGGCATTCGCACGGTGATGATCACCGGGGACAATCCGCTGACCGCTGCGGCTATCGCCCAGGAAGCCGGCGTCGACGACTTCCTGGCCGAGGCCACTCCCGAGGCCAAGATGGCTCTGATCAAGACCGAACAAGAGGGCGGAAAGCTGGTCGCCATGACCGGCGACGGGACGAACGACGCGCCCGCCCTGGCCCAGGCCGATGTCGGGGTGGCCATGAACACGGGCACCACCGCCGCCAAAGAAGCGGGCAACATGGTCGACCTCGACTCCAACCCGACCAAGCTGATTGACGTCGTCGAGATCGGCAAGCAGCTCCTGATCACTCGGGGATCGCTGACCACGTTTTCCATCGCCAACGATGTGGCCAAGTACTTCGCCATTATTCCCGCCCTCTTCGTTGCCACTTACCCACAGCTCAACACGCTCAACATCATGAAGCTGCATAGCCCCCAGAGCGCGGTGCTTTCCGCCGTTATCTTCAATGCGCTCGTCATTGTGGCTCTGATCCCGCTAGCCCTTCGCGGAGTCAAGTTCCGAGCCGCAGGTTCCGCGTCCATCCTGCGGAGAAATGTGTGGATCTACGGGGTGGGAGGCATCATCGTCCCTTTTATCTTCATCAAGCTCATCGACCTCATACTCGTCGCACTACACGCCTACTGATGGAAGCCAACTGATGCTCATACACCTCCGCCGATCGTTCACCATGGCCCTGATTGCTCTCGTCTTCTTCGGCTTCGTGTACGCACTGGCCGGGACCGGCGTGGCCCAGCTCTTCTTCCGGAATCAGGCCAACGGATCGATCACCGCCAATGGGTCGACGCTCATCGGTCAGAATTGGTCGAGCCCGAATTGGTTTCACGGCCGTCCTGACGACACCGGGCCCTATGCGGCCAATCCCAAAGCCACGCCGCCGGTGCCCGGCGGGGACAACCCCCTGATGGCCAATGGCAACAGCGGGCAGTCGGGGGCGAGCAACCTGGGACCGCGATCCAAGGTGCTGTTGACCAATACGAAGGCGCTGGTTGCCTACTGGCACGGGCTGGGTGTCAACCCCACGCCGGACCTTGTCACCACCTCGGGCAGTGGCTACGACCCCGACATCACGCCCGCCGATGCGCTGGTACAGATTCCCATGGTGTCCAAGGCGACAGGGATCGCTCCGTCAGCCCTGCGATCCCTCATCGCCAAGGAGACCAACAGCCCACAATTGGGTTTCCTCGGGAGCAGCTACATCAATGTCTTACAGCTGAACGAGGCGCTCGCTCACCTTCGGTGATGAGCTGGCAATTCGCCGGTGACCGACGCAGGTGTGTCTGAACTGTTGTTCACCCCGCTTGGGGATCCAGAGCCCTTACGGCGCTTCCTGGCCCACTATCTAGGGCCTTCGGACACGAGCGGAATCCGCCGCTGGCAAAGAGGCACGCCGAGTCGGCGATCGTTTGAGCGAGCTCCGACCAGTCGACCGGACGGAGAGCGTCTACCGGCCACCCGCTTCGGGGTTACCCCGACATGAGACTTGAACTGCGTGGCCAGGTGATTGCCACTCACCCCTGCGGCATCGGTGAGCGCACCGACCGGGACCGCGCCGTGAGAAGTCTCCAAACGCCCGCCTGTGTACTCGACCAGGACGAGACAGCGCGACGCTGCCTCGGCAAGTCGCGATCGCAGCTCCTCCTCCATTACCCGAAGTGTCTCGGTGGCGCACGCTGACAGGGGATCTGGATCGGCCACGTCCCGCCGAGTGGTGGGACGTGGCCACAGAATGACGGCAAGCACACTCGGCGACGCCGCGCCCTGTCGGCGATCTAGACCCCTTTTGGCCGCTCGATAGGTGACCGTCAAACAGCGCAAACGTTACCGTCGCGGCACTAGGTCGACAGGGTCGTGTCGGACATGGCCGCACCCACTTGGTCGGCGATGGCCACGGCCACCCTCAACTCCTCGTCGGACACTGGGACTATCGGTTTCGGGGTCAGCAAGAAGTGACCGAGAACGAACCCGTGGCTGCGAACGGGAAGGTCGACCTCTTTGGTGGGGAGGCCGAACTTCCCCGTGGCCCAGGGAACGGTGCCAATGAGCACCGCTCCGTTCGGGGTGACGTGGGCAGAGGAGGACACCTCGTGGCCACGGGTGAATCGACAGTCGCGGAGGTGCAACAGGTCGCGCAGCTCGCCGGCCGCCACGATGGCGACGAACTCGGGCCCTTCGCCTTCGGCCACCAGCTCGGTCATGGCGTGCATGGTCGCCACCTCGCCACCGCGTTGGTCGGAGCGGGCCCGGTGAGCCTGTCCCCGAGCGGCCAGGTCCCCGACCACCAGGCCCACGACCAACAACAAGGCGTCGGTGACGACGTCGTCCCAGCGGGCGATCCTCAATGAGTAGTAAGGAGCGGTCAGGAAGAAATCGAACGATATCGCCGCAGACAGGGCGGCAACGGCTGCCGCCAGCCGGTTCCCGTTGACAGCCACGGCCACTACCGCCACCACGAGGATCAGCGCGTTGTTGGCCGCGTTGAGGTGGCCGCGGCCGGGGATCAACAGCGCGGCCACGATGACCGGCGCGCCGATGCCCGCTGCGCTCAAAACCCTGGTGCGCCAGAAATGGCTCATGACGCCACTTTCGCGCTTTCGGACCGGGGCGAGAAGGGCATTTTTCGCCCTCGTTACGGCCTGGAACGGGTTCTTTATGGTCCCGTTACGCCCAGCGGCGATGACGACAGGCGCCGTGCACGCCCTGGGCGAGGGTGATACGACTGCAACCGTGTGCATGTTCGAGGGGCCCGAGTGACGGGCTGGTCGCTCATCGAGTCGTCGACCGATGATGTTCGGCACCACGTTGCCGACTCAGCCGTCGTGCTGGGCGATGTCTCAGCCGGCGACGGGGTGGGTGTGGCCCCCGGTGTAGTCATTCGCAGCGTGTCCGGCTCGGTGCACGTGGCCCCCGGTCGTACCTGCTCGAGAACTCGGTCGCCGTGGGGAGCACGTCTGCCGGCACCACGATCGGGCGGCGAGCGGTCTTCGGCCACCGGTGCCTGGTGATCGGGGCCACGATCGGAGACCTGTGCGAGGTGGGAAACGCCTCGGTCCTCATGCCCGGGTCGGCACTCGGGAACCGGTGCTTCCTGGGCGAGGGCACAGTCCTGTCCCCGGGGGTGGTCATCCCCGACGAGTCGGTGGTGGTGGGCCGGCCAGGCCGCGTGATCCGCCACGCCAACCAGGGAGACCTGGATCGGCTACGCGGTTTGCGGGACGGGCATCTCGATCTTCCACCGTTTTGGCCTTTGGCCGGATTGGGAACGGGAATAGACAACAACGACTACGACGACGAAGGAGGGCCGATGGGGCGGCTGTACGAATTCCGGGGTACCTGGCCAAAGGTTTCCGAGTCGGCGACGCTGTTCGAATCCGCCGAACTGACCGGGGACGTGGTGGTCGGGGCCGATACCATCATCGGGGCTGGGGTCAAGATCCTGGGCGACTCCCACGGGCCTGTGCGCATCGGGAGCGGCGTGCAGATCCTGGAGAACACCGTCTTGCACCTGCTCCCGGACAATGACCTGGTGATCGACGACGACGTGATCATCGGGCCCGGGGCGATGATCCACGGCTGCCATCTGGGTGCCGGTACCGTCGTGGAGCCGGGCGCCATCGTGTGCGACTGGAGCGTGCTGGGGGAACAATGCGTGGTCCGCGCCGGCGCCGTGGTTAAGCAGCGCTCCAGGTTCGAGGCGCGAAGCGTGATCGACGGGTTGCCAGCTGAGTCGGTCGGGACGGTGCCTCCGGGTCCACCCGAGCTCCCGGTGTGGGCATTCCAACCCGGCGACCTGACTACCCTGAGGCAACGATGACCGAGATACAGAGCGACGACCACGAAGCCGAAGCCGAAGCCGAAGCCGATGGCGACCAGGTCCTGGCTTCCGCGGTGGTGGACAGCGCGTCGGGGCTTGGGGGCGAGGGACGGGCCGGCGTCCACCGCCTGGTGGTCGACGAGGGACGGAACGTAGGGGGCAACGACGAGGGTTTCAACCCGTTCCAACTGGTCCTGTTGGGCCTGGCCCAGTGCACCGCAGCGACGCTGCGCCTCTACGCCGATCGCAAGGGGTGGGACCTCGGTCAGATCCGGGTCCGGGCCCGGCTGCTACAGAACGGTGATGGCGGCTCGGCCCAGCAGCGGATCGAGCGACAGGTGCGCATTGCCGCCGAACTGAATGTAGAGCAGACGGCCCGGTTGGCCGAGATCGCCGATCGGACCCCGGTCACCCGGATGCTTCGGTCGGGTGTCGCCATCGAGACCACCATGGTCTGAGGGCAGTCGCACGATGTCCGACTGTCCGACGCTCCACACCGAACGGCTGGCGCTGCGGCCGTTCGAGGACTTCGACCTCGACGCCTACGCGGCGATCGTCATGTCCGAAGAGGTGCGCCACGCACTCCATCTCCCCGATACCTTCTCTCGCTCCGACGCGTGGCGGGGGATGGCCCAGTGGCGGGGCCAGTGGGCCCTGCGAGGGACGGGCCACTGGGCGGTGGTCGAGATCGAGACCGGGCAACTGGTCGGTCGAGCCGGGCTCAACCGACCCGAACTGCCCGGTTGGCCGGGCATCGAGGTTGGCTGGACGATCGACCCGCGCCACTGGGGGCGAGGATTTGCCACCGAGGCCGGTGCCCGGTCCATCGAGTACGCGTTCGACGACATCGGTGCCGACCAGGTGTGCTCGGTAATCCTGGCCGAGAACGGCCGATCGGCGGCGGTGGCCACCAGACTGGGCTTCACCCTGACTGAGAGCCAGGTCCTGCCCCACTTCACCGACGCCCCCCACCACATCTGGCGTCTGACCCGGGAGCAGTGGGAGCCACGACGCCGAGCCTCACCGGCGGCATGAGTATCCTCGTCGTGTCGGATGGTGGCCGGTTCGGCGCGGCCATGGCGGTCCGGCACGTTCTCAGACGTACCGACTGATCTGGGGTGGGAGTGAGCATGACCGACAACAGCGAAGGCACCGACACGGGACTGGAGTCCGAACTGGGCGCCTGGCTCAAGGAAAACTGGGACCCCGACAGCACGGTGGCGGAATGGTGGGAGCGCCTGGGCACGGCCGGGTGGGCTGCCCCCAGTTGGCCAGAGAAGTGGTACGGCCAAGACATGTCGCCCTCTGAAAGCGTGCGGGTGCAGCAGGTCATCGCCGCATTCGGTGCCCTGGGCGCCCCTGGAGGACTGGGTCTCCTCTTGGCCGGTCCCACCATCGCCGTACAGGGGACCGACGAGCAGCGCCAGCGCTACCTGCGGGACATCGTCACCGGACAGAAGGCATGGTGCCAGCTGTTCAGCGAGCCCGGCGCCGGTTCGGACCTCGCCGGGCTGTCCACGTCGGCCGTGCGAGACGGCGATCAGTGGATCGTCAACGGCCAAAAGGTGTGGACGTCCACCGGCACGACCGCCGATCTCGGGATGCTCCTGGCCCGTACCGACCCCGACGTGCCCAAGCACCAGGGGATCACCTACTTCGCCGTCGACATGCATCAGCCGGGGGTGGACGTCCGGCCCCTGCGGGAGATGACCGGACGAGCGCTGTTCAACGAGGTCTTCCTGACCGATGTGGTGGTCGACGACGATGCAGCCATCGGTGGGGTCAACAACGGGTGGGCCGTGGCCAACACCACCCTCGGCTTTGAGCGGGCGGGGCTCGGTGCGGGTGGCGGTTCTGCCGCCGGCGGGATGGCCGGGCCGGGCACCGTCACCGGGGACCTGAACCGGCGGGCCGGGGACTTCACCGGTTCTCGCGGGCGTCGCGGCGGTGGCGGAGGTATGGGCTTCACCAGCCGGGAAACCCTCACCGAGCTGGCCACGGCCAATGGCAAGATCGCTGATGCCACCGTGCGCCAGGAACTGATGCAGCTCTACTCTCTCTACGAGATCGCCAAATACACCCGGCTGCGGCAGAAGGCCCTGGCTGCTCGGGGCGGCTCGGTGCCCGGGCTGGGCAACATCGCCAAGTTGTCGATGAGCGACATCCTGCGGCGCACCCGTGATCTCGGGCTGCAGATTCTCGGACCTCGTGGGATGCTCCACGGCTACGGGGACAAGGAGGCGAAGGCATTGGCCGAGCGAGATGGCAACTCGTTGGCCACCGGCGTGACCGAGGCGGCTCTGTTCGCCCAGGGACCCTCCATCTATGGCGGAACCGACGAGATCCAGCACAACATCATCGGGGAACGGGTGCTCGGCCTGCCGAGGGAGCCCAGCAACGACCGGACCACCCCGTTCCGGGAGCTTCCCAGGAACGGGTGAGGGCCTCAGGCGGGAGTGACCCGGCGGACCCGATCGACGACGAGCTCGGGCTCTGACTTCACTGCTTCTTCGATGGGACTGCCACAGACGGGCACCGGTAGTCGTCTCCCGTTGGTCACGGTCGCTTCCCATTCGGTGGTTGCGCCGGGGCTCTGCACCTGGAGCGAGACCGATCCGTCGGGCCGTTCTCTCCCGCGTCGGACCGAGGAAAAGAGGGACCAGCCGACCTCGGCCAGCACGGAACGCTCGAGCGCCTGCACGTGCGGCGAGCTCAGGCCCGAGCAACCTCGATACCGAGCGACCAGGTCATCGAGCGGCCCGTCGCGCTGGAGCACCCGATCGACCAGATCGGGGTCGGCAAAGGCCCAGACCGTCGCCTCGGGGAGCACGATCATGGTCGGAGCGAACCGATGGCCACCGGTATGGCTGGTGCGCCACAGGCGGACGTTGTCGCCGCCGACGTGGCTGGCTGCCAGTTGCAGCGTCAGCCTGGTACCGAGGGTCCCGCAGCAGCGGTCACGTCGGCCGTGCCCGCAGACCAAGACGTCGGTCGGCCACGGTCGTCTATCGGTGGCGCCAGTCCCGCCACCCTCCAGCAGGTGGAGGGCCGCCGCCACCAACTCGTCGAGCGGGGCGGTGACCTGGCGTCCCTCGAAGCCGGCAAACCCAGCCGGTACGTTGCTGCGCTGGTGATAGAGGATGGCGTGATGCTCGGGGCCGTGGGACCAGGTGGGCACCAGCCCTTGAAGGCGGATCCCCGTCCCGGCCAGAGCGGAGACGAGCGGCGCCAGCTCGGGTACCTCACCGAGATCGTGAGGCCAGGGGAGAGGCCATTCCACCAACAGGTAGCCGGCATAGGTGCCGGCAGTGCCGATCGGGTCGACGTCGAGTTGGCGGGCCCATTCGGAGCACCGAAGGGTGGTGGCCGTGTCCAGTTGGGAGGAGATGGGTGCCTTCCTTCGATCGATCGCTCGCACCGCCGGTGTATCCGCCATCCGTCAGTATCCGTCAATCTATCGGTGAGTGGCCCAGACGGAACCGTTCCATCCGACCCGAGCACGATGGACGTTGGGCTCGGTATGCCCGGCGAGACCGGCTCGCGTCCCCTACGGTCGGGGGGTGCGACTCGTAAGTTTTCGTCCCGACCACGTGGTTCGAACCGGGGTTGTCCACGACGACGAGGTCATCGATCTCACCGATCCGGTCATCGGGCTTCCTGGCGACATGGCCGACCTTCTGTCCCTCGGTTCGGCCGCGCTGGACGTTGCCCGGGAGGCCCCGAGCGGAGGAGGGCGCCGGGTACCACTCGGCGAGGCTGTGCTCGTAGCCCCCGTACCTCGACCCCCGTCGTTCCTGGCCATTGCCCGGAACTACGACGACCACATTCGTGAGCTCGGCCAGGAGCGGCCTCAGCATCAGACCTGGTTCGCCAAGCAGCCCACCTGCGTCATCGGGTCCGGAGCTTCCATCGAGGTGCCCCGGGTGTCCAGCGAGGTCGACTACGAGGGGGAACTGGGGATGGTGGTCGGCACGCGCTGTCGGCATGTCCCCGCCGATCGGGCCCTCGACGTGGTCGCCGGCTTCGTCGTCGTGAACGACGTGAGCGTCCGGGACTGGCAACGACGGACACCGACCATGATGTTGGGCAAGGGTTTCGACACCCATGGCCCCACCGGGCCGTGGATCGTGACCACCGACGAGATCGTCGACCCGCAACAACTGCGCATCCGGACCTGGGTCAACGAGGAGCTGCGCCAGGACGGGACCACGTCCGACATGATCTTCTCCTGCCGGCAGATGATCGAGCATCTCTCCACCGCATTCACCCTCGAGCCGGGCATGATCCTCTCCACCGGTACACCGGCCGGGGTGGCGGCAAGTGGCAACCCGCCTCAGTGGCTCAGCGCCGGTGACACCGTGCACATCGAGATCGACGGCATCGGTGCACTGGAAAACCCGGTGGTCGACGAGCCCGGAGCTCCATGACCGCCGACCCGGCGCGCGCCGACCTCATCCGGGTCACGCCGTCGCTGGCCATTCCCTTGTCCGAGCTCCAGTTCCGGTTTACACCCAGTGGGGGACCCGGTGGTCAGCATGCCAACAAGGTCAACACGCGAGTGGAGTTGCGGTTCGATGTGGCCCGGTCACCGTCTCTCGGCCCGCGCCAGCAGGCCAGGCTCTTGCAACGCTTCGGTCCGGAGATCCGGGTGGTGGCTGATGACGAACGGTCGCAGGTCCGCAACCGACAACTGGCGGTCGAACGATTCAGAGCTCGAGTGGCCGATGCGTTGCACATCGAAAAGACCCGTCGCCCGACGCGCCCGTCTCGAGGAGCGAAGGAACGGCGTCTGTCGGCCAAGCGCCACCAGTCGGAACGCAAGCGCCAACGGCGACCCGGCTCCGACGACGACTGACTGCTCGAGTCGCCCTTGGTTGCGTCGCGGTGATGGTCAGCTGGCCCGACGCCGAGCCCGGGTGCGGGAGCTGGTGTTGGTGCTGGTGCTGGTAGCTTCGCCGTCCCACACCGCGTCGAGGAACTGGGCGATCTCGGTGGTAAGGCGCTCCGGTCGCAATCTGAGCTCGAGCACCGAGTTGGCCTGTACCAGCCGCGCATCGGGAAGCCGCTGGGCGAGCTGTTCAGCATCGTGGAAGGGGTGGATGCGGTCCGAACGGTGACCGATCACCAAAGCCGGAATGTTCATGTTGTCGCGTTCCTCCACCGTCGGGGCGATGGGCCCGGTCAGGATCCCGTGCAGGACAGCCGCGATCTCGACGGGATCGTTGGAGAGGGTGTTCATCACACTGTCCAACGGGCCGAACCCGCTGCGAGGAATCCGGCGAACAACGTGGCTGGCGACCCGGACCGCCCGCCGGGCCAGGTGCACGGCCAGGAGCATGGGCACAAAGGTGATGGCCGCGGCGGGCACGGCCCACTCGAGGACTGGCATCTCGACGACCAGACCTTGCACTCGCTCTGGTGACTGGGAGGCGACGAGCAGGGCGACGTTCCCGCCCAGGGACACGCCGCCCACCACTGCCTTCTCGACACCTAGGTGATCGAGCAAGGCCTCCACGTGCCGGGCGTAGGTATCCATGCGGTGAAAGGACGCTCGACGCGGCTTTTGGGAGAGACCGTGTCCGGGAAGATCGAGCAGGATGACCCGGTTGCCCGCCGCGGCCAGGTCGGTGGCCAGGCGGCGGTTGAGGTTGGCGTCGAGCAGGATCCCGTGCATGAAGACGAACACCCGGGGGCCGCTGCCGTGGACCTCGTAGTACATGGTCACGCCGCCGTTCTCGAACTGGCCGACCTCGAAGGGGGCGGCGGCGGCCGGCGACTGGTCCGCAGGATGGCGGGCCGCGCGCTTGGCCAATGACCCTCCCGGGCCCTCGGCGCTGGCCGCGGTGACCCTCTCGGTGCCTTTCGGAGTGGTGCGCCCGGGGGGACCGGAGGCCCGGCCGCCCTTCGCCGTCGTGGTGCCGCGTTTCGTGGTCGGAGTCGCGCCCTCAGTTGCCATGGGCTAACGGTAGGCGGCGGGCTGACGGTTTGCCAGAACCGGTAGCCGGCTCACCTGCGTCCGGGTACCCGGAGGCGCGATCGCCCGCCGCATCGTGTGGGAGGCAGCGGGCGATCTCACGTCACCGATGGCGGGCTCAGCCAGCCGCGAACGCAACTATCAATTCAGCCCGAGCTGAGCCGAGCACGAGGGCCACGGGCTCCACCCACGTTGGGCCTGCAGCTGCTGCGCGGCCTGATCCTGTTGCGCTGGTGAGGCGTCGCTCGGGAGTCCGGAGTACCCGAGACCCTGCCACGTGCTCTGCGAGAACTGGTAGGCGCCGTAGTAGCCGTTGCCGGTGTTATCGCCGTAGTTGTTACCCGACTCGCACTGGCGGAGACGTGCAAAATCGTCGCTCAGCGAAGAGGCTGCCGGTGCGGCTTGGGCCGCTTGTTGTTGTTGTTGTTGTGCGGCCTGCTGTGCCGCTTGTTGTTGCTGTGCGGCCTGCTGTGCTTGGGCCGCTTGTTGTTGCTGTGTCTGTTGTGCGGCCGCCTGTTGCTGCGCAGCCTGCTGTGCTTGGGCCGCTTGTTGTTGCTGCGCAGCCTGCTGTGCCTGTGCCGCCTGTTGTTGTTGTGCGGTCTGTTGTTGGGTCGTCGCCGGCAAGGGGATGCTCATCGAGGCGAGCGCGACCGAGTATCCGTTGAGCGTCGGTGACGTCGCGTTCGGCCCGGTCAGGTCACCGACTCCCAGGCGTGCAGGGGCCGCGTTCCCGGTGTGAGCCGTTGCTGATCCCTGGAACAGGAACCCGACCACGGCAAGTGCTGCGATAACGAAGATATAAAAGCGGTGCTTGCGCAATTCTTGCGCCTCCTCAAAGTCGCGGAAGCCCGGAGGGCTTCGAGGGATGGCTTGGGAATGCGGGCGCCGTCTTGGATGCATTCGTCTCGCAAGCTGGTGCCGGAAAGGGCAGGCGGCCCTGGACGTACAAGTAGGTCCATACGAGGTGCAGACGGAGTGACCCTGTTGTGATCAGTGTGAGGCGGCTCCAAAACTGGTCTTGGGGTATACAAAAGAAAGGCTCATGGGATGTGGATCATGCTGATATAGGCAGGTGGCCACGCCTAAACCGGTGTTCAGTACGGCACTCTGGCGTTACGCCACGAGGTCGGTCACATGATCGGGGTGCTCCTCAACACCCTGGCAACAGCCAACTCGCTATTGCGTGACCCCACCTGCCTCTGGCTGATCGAGTGACTCCAATGTATGCAGGTAACTCACATCAATGCAATTCGGACGGGACGACGTGTATGTACCCATCCGTGGGTGGAGCAAACCTCGGGCCATCAGCGTGGTCGAACCTCGGCAAGTGCCTTGGCCAACACTTCGACCCCGCCCGTGGAGCGATCCTCCCGGACACCCAGAATTGGGGTCAGAGATGCCCATCCGTCAGCGACGAGACCGGCATCCGATTCCGGATCGACCTCGGCAGCTTCCTCGCCTCGGTCCGAGCCTCTGCCGCCGCGCAACGTCAGCGTGATCGCGCCGCCTGTGGCCACTGCTCGTCGCGAGTGCACCTCATCGACCGTCAGCTCCGAACGCACCGAGCGGATCAGCCCGACCCTGCCCAACGTTCCGTGGCGCACTCCCCGGAGCTCGGACAACGGGACGGCGGGTACGTTGAGATTGAGCACGGTGCCACGCTCGGCCGTGGCGAGAACAGGAACCAGATTGCCGGCCAAAGTCACCGGTGTCTCCCAAGGAACCGGGTCGGAGGCCCAGGCAATGCTCGTAGCCACGCCGCGCAACCCGAACTGGGCTGCCGTCAGAGCGGCACCCACCGTGCCCGAGTGGAGCGCGGATCGTCCGGCGTTCATACCGTTGTTCACGCCCGACACGATCATGTCCGGGCGCGGTCCGAACCCCTCGATACAAGCCAAGATGACCGCCAGCGCAGGGGGCCCGTCGACGCCGTAGGTGGGAACGTGCTCGAGTCCAGGGATCTGCACCGACTCGTAGGGGATCGACTCACGTTCGTAGACGGAACCCACGGCGGCACCGGCCCCGCTGTAATCGACCAGGGGGGCCACCACGACGAGCTCGTGCACGCCGTCAAACCTGGCGGACAGTCCTCGAGCCAGCGCCTCGATGCCCGGCGCGAACACACCATCGTCGTTGGTGATGAGGATGCGCACGTCAATGCTCCGATCGCGGACTCTGAAGGGCAAGCCGAGCCCGCTGCCGGTGAATCCGAGCCCGGGGCCACTCGCTGCCGGGCTCTCCGGCTCCGTCGCCTACCATACCGGTCGACCACATAGTGTCCTCAGGCCGGCGGCGGCCTCCCCTTGGAACGTGACCGACCGGCCGCACATTGCCCGCACAACTCGCTGTTGACCAATGCCGATCGGAATATCGCCCCATGACTCCTCGCCCCCAACTTGACGATCAACGTCCATCCGAGACCACGCCGGCCACCGGGGACCAGTGGGTCATCGGCCATGGTCACCAACGGGCAGTGGTCACCGAAGTAGGGGCGACGTTGCGGTCCTTCACGGTTGCCGACCGTCCGGTCCTCGATGGTTTCGAGTTGCACGAGTGGAGCCACGGTGGTCGAGGTCAGGTGTTGGCGCCGTGGCCCAATCGACTGGGCGACGGGCGCTACACCTTCGAGGAGGTACAGGCCGAGGCCCCGCTCAACGAGCCGGCTTCCCGAAACGCCATTCACGGCCTTGTGCGCTGGATGCCCTGGAAGATGGCGAGTAGGGCGCAGAACCGGGTAACCATGGCCTGCGTGCTCCATCCGACTCCTGGTTATCCGTTCACTCTGGGACTCCAAGTCGAGTACCGCTTGGGCCGCGACGGGTTGACCGTCCTGGCCGACGCCGAGAACCTGGGGGGTGACGCCCTCCCCTTTGGCTTGGGCTTCCATCCCTACTTCACGGTCGGAACACCGAACGTGGATACCCTTCGACTCACCGTCCCCGCCGATCGACGGTTGGTGACCGACGAGCGCGGCCTGCCCACGGGCGACGCACCGGTGCGAGGCACGGAGCTCGACTTCACCGACGGCCGGATCATCGGTTCGACCATTCTGGACACCGGGTTCTCGGCCCTCCGCCGGGATCCCGATGGCTGCTCACGGGTGGAGATCGAGCATCCCGACGGCACCACCGGTGTCACCGTTTGGGTCGATGGGGCGTTCACCCACCTGATGGTCTACACCGGCGACACACTGCCCGAAGGATCACGACGCAAGGGCGTCGCCATCGAACCGATGACGTGCCCACCCGATGCGTTCCGTTCCGGCACCGACGTGGTCGTGCTCCAACCAGGCGGCACCTGGGCGGGCACGTGGGGGATCACCGCACGCTGAGCGGGGCCTTGCTCATGCGTTGCAGGACAACCTCGACGTCGGGCGCGGTCAAGGGCATGGAGAAGTAGAACCCCTGTGCGTACCGGCAGCCCAGCTCCACCAACCGGTCCCGCTGGCTCCGGTGCTCGATCCCCTCGGCCACCACCTGGAGGTCGAATGCGTTGCCCATGGTCACCACGGCGGAGACCACCGCGTCATAGCGCGTGCCCAGCCCGTCGATGAAGGCCTTGTCGATCTTGACCGTGTCGACGGGCAGGCGAGACAGGGAGAACAGTGACGAGAACCCGGTCCCGAAGTCATCGATGGCCAGGCGAACCCCGAGGCGCTTCAACGCGGTAAGCCGACCGACGGCGGCCTGGAAGTCGCGGATGAAGAAACTCTCGGTGATCTCGAGAATGAGCAGGGCCGGCGGGATACCACTGGCTCTGAGCACATCGTCTACGTCGGTGACGAAATGATCGTGCTCGAGCTGGCGGCCCGACACGTTCACGCTCACCGTGAGGTCGGGGGCCAGCGGGAACCGGGATCGCCACGATGCCAGCTGCCGGCAGGCCTCTTCGAGGGCCCACCGCCCGACAGGGACCACAAGACCGGTGTCCTCTGCCGTGCCCACGAACTGATCCGGTAGCACCAAGCCCTTCTGGGGATGATTCCAGCGCAGGAGGGCCTCGACTCCCGTCATGTGGCCGTCATCGAGGGAGATGATCGGCTGGTAGGCCAGCTCGAACTGTTTCCCGGCCAGGGCCAGATGGAGCGAGGCTTCGGTGGCAACTCGTTCGGCGGCCAGCGCGGTCAGCGTCTCGTCGAAGAAGGCGGCTCTGGCCCTGCCGTTGCGCTTGGCCCGATACATGGCGGCGTCGGCATTTCGCATGACCATCTCGGCTTGGTCGGGGGAGCGAGCGAAGGCAACGCCGACGCTGGCCGTTACGTAGCTGTCGACGGCATCGACGAGGAACGGTTCATCGAAGACCGACAGGAGCCGAGCGGTGAAGTCGGCGGCGGCTCGCTGATCGACCAGATCCTCGACCAACATCCCGAACTCGTCCCCGCCCACCCGTGCAATGAAGTGACCGCCCACGGCGCCGACCAACCGCTCAGCCACCGCTTCGACCAGGGCATCGCCTGTTCGATGCCCTCGGCTGTCGTTGACGTACTTGAAGTGGTCGAGGTCGAGGAAGCACACAGTGACGGGCGGATCGACCCCCAGTCGCCCGCGCAGCGATGCGATCAGGCGTTGCATGAACAGCTCCCGATTGGGGAGCCCGGTGAGGGCGTCATGCGTAGCCTGGTGGGTGAGGCGTCGCTCGAACTCGCGTCGTTGGCTCACGTCCCGGATGGCCACCGAAGTCAATTCACCCTCGGGTGTCTCGATTGTGCTGAAGGCGAGCTCCAACGGGATCTCGGTCCCGTCCTTCTTGCGCCCGAACACAGTCGGGTCCGGGCCCAGCTTCGGGTTACCGGTGCCCGCTATCCAATCATTGAGCAGTGCCGTCTGGACCTCTTTGACACGATCGGGCATCAACAGGGTGACACTCTGCCCGACCAGCTCGTCGGTGGAGTACCCGTACAGGAGCTCGGCCTGATTACTGGCCTCCACCACTCGTCCGTCTTGTCCGATGACGATGACTGCGTCGGGGGCAGAGGCCAGGAGCTGGCGGAAGTGATCGGCTTCCCGGCGCTGACGCTCCATCAGTTGCGCGTTCTCGAGGGCACGACCGGCTTGGGCCGCGAACATCTCGAAGGCGGCGATCTGGTCCGAAGCCGGGCGGCGGTCCTGCCGGCTGGCTGCTTGGAGTACGGCCACGATCTCGCCGCTCACCCAGACGGGGGTGGCGATCACCGTCCGGAGTCCGGCTTCAACCGCCACCTGGATGGCTCCGGGCATGTCGGGATAGTGCTCGAAGACGACGGTGGTGCGCTTCTCGAGCACGGCGGGAACCACGGCCTCTGGTTCGTTGTCACGGGTCTTGACCGAAAATGGATGAGCGAGGTGGCGACTGTGGAGGACGCGCAGCGTCATGCCGTCCTCTTCGAGTACCGAGATCGCCGCGGCGTCGAACCCAAGGGTGCCGACCGCATCGACGACCGTTTCCAGGACCCGAGTGGTTTCCGGCGAATCGATGTGGCGGACGAGTGAGGCCACCTTGCTCCACAGCACGACTCGCCGCTCGGACGCTTGCCGCTCTCGGGTGGCGCGATTGAGCCCTGTCATGAGTTCGTGACTGAGTGTCCCGACGGCCAGGGCGGTCGACGCCATCATGCCGAGCCGGAAGGCCAGGGTCGATGGATTGATGCCCCATCCCGTTGCCGCCAGCGTGATGACATATCCGCCAATGGCCACGAGATTCATCACTATTTCGGCACGGACGGAGTAGTAGGGCCCCCCGAGGAACACCATCACCACGACCAAGACGACGAAGAGCTCGGAGTGGGCCCCTCCGGTGATGGCGATCCCGATGTCGATGAGGGCGAGCAACCCGAAGGCCCACCCGTAGATGAGGGTGCGATCGTTCTTGTGGCCGACGATCCGGGACCAAGGAAGGAAGGCACTCGCCGCGGTCAGGGCGGCACCGATGAAGATCAGGATGAGGCAGGCACCCCGGTTCTCGAGGGCGCGGCCGGGTAGCAGCGCGTACAGAAAGAGAACGAACAGCACGAATGCGGAGGTGATGATCCCGCCTCGGATCGACCTGAGAATGTAGGTCGTGACCGGATCCTCAGGTGCTGTCGGGGGTTCGGCGCCGGGTGCGCTCGGGTCCCCCTCGTCCCCTTGCAAGATCACCCGTGGCTCCTCGCCCATTGCCGACATGAATGGTTCCCATGATCCGTCTTCCATGCCGAGCGTTGATCCGCATGGCCCACACGTTGTACCACCGAATGCTAGTGAAATTCAGTCCCCCTGACCTGGGAAGACGGTCGATCCGACACCCTCCGGGAGCGTCGCGCTGTAAGGGGTTACTACACCACCCGTGGTGGGAAAAATGACGGGCATTGCGCCGCTATTTCGATCTCCAGCTCGTTTAGGTGCCCAGAGTGATGGTCATGTGACTCAGCCGGCGAATTCGCCCGATTGAATCAATCGGCTCGAGAGTGAGCCGGACTCAACGCGCGACGATGATTTCCTACGGCCCGTGTCGTCTTCCCTACGACGAGGTGGGGACACGCCTACTGCATTAAGACCTCTAGGAGCTGACATGACGAACTTCGTACCCCTAGAACCGGTGGACCTCGAACCAGCTGCCTGGTGTCTGGCCCACTTGGTCGACAACGTCCCCGACGACCTGCTGGGCGCTCGGACTCCATGTCCCGCCTACACGGTCGGCGATCTGGTCGACCATGTGGGCGGGCTGGCGCTCGCCTTTGCCATGGCGGCGAGGAAGGCGACTGCCGACGACCCTTCGCCCGGGCCGACCGTCGACGCGTCTCGCTTGGGCAGCGACTGGCGAGCGCGGATCCCCCGCGATCTGTCTGCGATGGCTGTGGCATGGCGGGACCCCTCGGCCTGGAGTGGAACGACCGAGGCCGGAGGCATCGAGCTTCCCGGCGAGGTCGCCGGACTCGTGGCGCTCAATGAGCTCGTAATCCATGGTTGGGATGTTGCCCGAGCCACGGGCCAGGCTTACCAGTGCGACCAGCCATCGCTCGAAGCCGTGCACACCTTTTTGGGGTCGTTCTCGGCTCCCGAGTCACAAGACCAATGCCAGGGCCCCTTAGGGCCCGTGGTTCAGGTGCCCGACGAAGCGCCCCTGCTCGCCCGCGTCGTCGGGCTCAGCGGTCGTCAACCGAACTGGGCGCCGTGACACTGTCGGGGCCGAACCTCAACCGGCCCTCCTTTCAGGAGCCGGTGAGGCGGGCATCCTGCCTTTGCAGTTCTTTTTGCACTTGGCCGGCAGATGCTGGGTTGCCTGCCGCGGCATGGAGGGCCGCCGCAACGCCGGCGGCGTGCCCAGTGGCCAGTGCGGTGCCCATGACCCTCAGCGAACCACCGGCGTACTGGTCGCCGTCGGCCGCGCGCCCCGCCGCATAGAGGTTGGGGGTGTCGACGCTGGTCAGCGTGCGCAGCGGGATGTCGTACGCCCCTTTGTCTTTGACTGGTATCCATTTGCTCTGCTCTCCGGCTGCCTCGTGGTACTCCATCGCCCACGCCCCCAGCGCCACTACGTCGTCGAAGCGCGTGCCGGACGTGATGTCCTTGGCAGTGAGCTGGTAGACGGCGTCGACGTGTCGCGACTCGCGGGTGCCCAGGATGGGTCCGGTAACGTTCAGATAGGCGTTCTCCCAGCCGGGCATGGTCTGGAAGGCGGCGAGGTATGCCCAGGCCTTCTCGCGGGCGTACTGTTCGGCATCGGAGATGCTGCGGGCCTGAAGGGCGTTGTAATCGGCGTCAACGATAAAGATTCCGATGTCGCCAGACAGCGGAAGGCGCGCCATCAGGCTGTCCTCTTTGTCCAGGAGCGAGTCACCCTTGTGTTTCACCGCCCGCACGGCCTGGGTCAGGTCGTCGTGCGACAGGGTCAGTCCGACCGGGACCCCTCCAATGCGCAAGCCGAGGGTGCCTGCTTCCACCACACCGTGCGTCCCATACCGGGTCGACGCGCCGGCAAAGGCGGCGAGGTCGCATTCGCCACTGCCGTCTACCCAGGTACTCGCGGTCAGGGTCTCGGTGCCGTTGTGGTCATGTACCTCTGCCGACACCACCAGACCTCCGTCGCGTGTCGCGTCCGTAATCGTGCTGTGGAAGAAAACGTCTACGCCCGACCGCTTGGCGACGACGTCGAGGCAGCGCTTAACCGCCTCCGGATCGTGAAGGGCGGCGACCCCACGAAAGCGGACGTGTTCCACGACCCCTCCCATGGCCCGCAGTTCGGCTAAGAGTTGCTCGGCCACACCGAACACCACCTGCTGAGATTGTTCGGCCTCGGTATACAGGCCGCAGTACGTGGTGACGCTCTTCATCGTGGCCGCTCCGCCCAGGCAACCGAACGACTCGAACACCGCGGTCCGGGCGCCCGCCTGGGCGGCACCAACCGCAGCGGCCGTTCCGGCTGCCCCGCCCCCGACCACGACGACGTCATACCTGTCAGGGCTTGACGGCATATGTCCTCCGTTCGGTAAGAGACCGGCGCGTGTGCACCCTGGCGCACGGGCCGAATCCGAATCCGGTGGCTGCTCGAACTTCTGCTCGGAGACCTCAAGGTTAGGGTCAAGTTCGGCGACACGCTCGACGGTGATAACCACGCCTTTCACCGAGCGCCGGCCCTACCAGTGGTCGTTAGGCGCTCGATGAGAGCCTCGATCGGGAAGGTCCGTCGCCGTGGGCGCCCCTGTCGCATGCGATGTCTCGTGGAGCGTGGTGTGGTGCGCCCCCCGGGATTCGAACCCGGAACCTGTGGATTAAGAGTCCATTGCTCTGCCATTGAGCTAGAGGCGCGCAGTTACTGTAGAAGATCCCCTGGCGGGCGCGGGCGCATTGGCCCGCGAACGCCAAGGAACGAGGGTGACCGAGGGGACTTGAACCCCCGACCTCCAGGGCCACAACCTGGCGCTCTAACCAACTGAGCTACGGCCACCAAGGAGCAACCAGTGTGGCACACGTCGAGGGCCAGGATCGTCGGAGTAATCTTCCGGTCCTGGCCCCTGTAGCTCAATTGGATAGAGCAAGTGGTTTCTACCCACTAGGTTGCGGGTTCGACTCCTGCCGGGGGCGCCATTCCGATCCCTTGGCTCAGCCCGGGACCAGAGCGAGTGCGGTGTTCACGATCGAGGCGATCTCGGCGGCCGTCGGTTGGGTCAAGACAGCGGTCTCGGAGAGTGATTGGCTCGACCACATCAAATTGAGCACGTACGGACCCTTGGCCACCACCACCGTGGCATTGGCCAACGATCCAGCGCGACTCCCGCCGAAGCCCTCGATCGCTGTGAGATCGGGGACCGAACCGGTGATGGCCACCGGGCCTCCATCTGGATTGCACTGTTGCTGTTCGGCTGCGTCCATGATGCGAGTCACCTGTTGGGCTGCTACCTGGGGCGAATCCACTTCGCCGATTGTTTCTGAGATCGAGTAAAACGGCAGCGTCCGTGCGATTGCCTGTGCGGCATCCGAACTCATGTCGTAGTGGATGTACCACACCGGCACCGTGCTCGGCACCGACGCAACGAACGAAGCTTGGGCAGAACCCGTCGTCTGCGCACCTTTCGTCGTGTACCCGGCCGGAACGTCTTTGGACGTGAGGAGGAAGTCTCGGAGGGTAACTGTCGGCCGGAGGTTCTGGTCGGTGATGATGCCGCCGCAGGTTTCCATGGCAAAAGGCGTGGCCGATGTCGTCGGGGACACAGCGGTCGGCGGCGTCGATATCGTGGCCGGTGGCATCGTCGTCGTCGACACCGAGCTCTTCTTGGTCGAAGTGCTCCGTGAAGTATCGACGCAGCCACTCAGACCAACGATCACAACGGTGACGAGCCCGGTAAGCAAAACCCGCGAGCACCGCACCTTCCCAGTTCTAGCCGCGTGCCCCCCGATTTGCTGACTTCCCCTGGTTGACCCTGAGAGCCAGGGACGAGCGGCGCGTCTGCTCTGGCGCCATGCGCTCTGGCGGCTCGGGTTGCCCGAATGCCACAGTGGGTATACGGCACAGCAGCCATTGAAAGGAGGAGCGATCCCACATGACCCTGTTCTCTGCGTTGCAGGACCTTCCGGTCCGTATCGCCACCGGAGGCTTCATCTTGAACTCGGGGCTGGAGAAGCTCTCAGCTGACAGCGAGCGAGCTGCCGGGATCCACGGCTTCGCCACTGGTACCTATCCCTTCTTGGGCACCATCCCCCCCGAACAATTCGTCAAGGCGCTCGCCGTCAGCGAGGTCGGCCTCGGTACCGCCCTGTTGTTGCCCATCGTGCCCTCTCGGCTTGCCGGTGCTGGTCTGGCTGCGTTCGCCGGCGGCTTGCTCGGCCTCTATCTCCGTACACCGGGGATGCGCCAAGACGGCAGTCTTCGTCCCACCGAGCAAGGCATCCCACTGGCCAAGGACGTCTGGATGTTGGGTGCCGGACTTTCCCTCGTTGTTGCCGACCGGCGCCGAACCCGGCGAAAGCGGAAAAACCGGGAAGGATGAATCGGACGAGGTCAGAGACTGCTCAGGCCGGATGGGTGCCTGATGGCTCTGCGTTCACGTCTACTTGGCTGATCCAAGTGGCGTACATCTCGGCATAACGACCCCCGTGGGCGATGAGCTCGGCGTGGGAACCGACTTCGATGACCCGGCCCAGGTCGACGACCACGATGCGGTCGGCCCGCATGGCCGTCGACAGTCGGTGGGCGATCAGAATGGCGGTGCGGTTCTCGAGCAGCACGTCGAGCGCTGCCTCGATCATCGTTTCGGACTGTAGGTCGAGGTTCGAGGTGGCTTCGTCGAGAACCAGCACTCGGGGGCGGGTAAGGAAGGCGCGACCCAGGGCGATGAGCTGCCGTTCTCCCGAGGACAGGGTCTGGCCCCGCTCGTGGACGATGGTATCGATCCCGTTGGGCGTACGCTCGATCACTTCGGCCAGGCCGACCCGCTGTATCGCTTCGTGGATCTCCGTGTCCGACGCGTCGGGTCGGGCGAAGGCGATGTTCTCCCCGATGGTCCCGGCGAAGAGGAACGGCTCTTGGGGAACGACCCCGAGCTGGCGCCGCAACGACAGCATGGTCACGTCCCGGAGATCGTGCCCGTCGATGAGGACCCGACCCGAGGTGGGGTCGTAGAAGCGGGTCACCAGCTTGGCCAGGGTGGACTTGCCCGCGCCGGTCGGGCCCACGAAGGCCACGGTCTCGCCTGGGGCGATGCGAATGTCCACGTCCTCGATGACGGGAACGGCGGGGTCATAGCCGAACGAGACATGGTCGAAGACGATCTCGCCCTCGATCGGGGGTAGCTCCACCGCATCGGGCGACTCGAGCACGGTGGGCTTGGTCTCGAGCAAGGTACGGAGCTTGGCCACCGAGGACTGCCCTTGCTGGTAGGTGTTGTACTGCTGCACCAGCAGCTGGATGGGCTGGAAGAACCGGTTGAGGTACAAGAAGAAGGCAAACAGGGCTCCGAGGGAGAGGGTGTGGTGCAGGACCATCTCCCCACCGATGGCCAGCAGAGCTCCCTGGCCGAGAACGCCGAGCATCTGGGTTCCCGGACCGTAGAGGGCGTTCACATGGGCGGTGTAGTTGTTTGCGGCCCGGTAGGCACCGACCACGTTGCGGTGATGGATCACGTTCTGGCGCTGGCGGTTGTGGGCGGTGACGATGCGCACGCCGTGCAGGCTCTCCGACAGGTCGGCCAGCACGTTGGCGATGCCGTCCCGTACCCGGTCATAGCCACGTTCCGACGCCCGCTTGAACCAGATCGAGGCCACCACCAGCAAGGGGATGATCAAGAGCACGGTGATGGCGGCCAGCTTCACGTTGGTGGTGAACAAGACCACGGTGATGACCACCATGGTGAGTCCCTGGATGGCCAGCTGCGAGAGCCCGTCTTGGAGCAATTGCTGCAGGTTCTCGATGTCGCTGGTCATGCGGCTCATGATCACGCCGGCCTTCTCCTCGGTGAAGAAGCCGAGCGAGAGCCGCTGGAGGTGGGTGAAGACGGTGATCCGCAGGTCGTTCATGACCCAGGCGGCAATCCGCCCCGTCACCCGGACTTGGGCGCGCTGGGACACGGCGGTAGCAACGATCGACACCAGGTAGGCGCCGGCCATGATGGCCACCAAGGCGAAGCTCTTGTGGGTGCCCACGCTGGCGTTGATGGCAATTTCGGTCAGCTTGGGCCCCGCCTGCGACACGACGGCGATGATCACCACGAGCAGCCCGGCCAGGGCCAACATGCTCGGGTACTCCATGAGCAGGCGCCAGAGGGTGAGCCTGCGACCCTCCATCTCCGTCCCGTTCTGGCTGAAGGTGAGGTCGGGCTCGGGGTGCTCCGGCTCTGACTGTAAGAGCGTGTCCACTCCGTCCTGAAGCTCAGAAGGGATGCCGGCAAAGGGCAGACCGGGCGCGGCTGGACGACCGAACCCTCCCGGTGCCCCTCCGCCCATGCCCCAGGTCATCGGTCCCTCCCGTTGCTCCGGGACGACCCGACGGGATCGGGAAGGCCGGCGTCGAATCCATGGCCATTGCCGTTCGTCGGGGTCGTGCTGTTGGTGGCGGTGACGCCTTCCGCTTCGTCGTCGGGGATTTCGAGCTCGGCCGCCTGGGCCAGCACCTCGCCGTAGAGCGGCGTGGTCTCCAACAGCTCGGCGTGGGTGCCGTCGGCCACGATCCGGTGTTGGTCGAGGAGCACGACCCGGTCGGCCAACGAGATGGTCGAGAGCCGGTGGGCGATGATCAGCGTCGTCCGGCCCTCCATCAGCACCCGAAGTCCGGCGTGGATCTCCAGTTCGACCTGGACGTCGATGGCGCTGGTGGCGTCGTCGAGCACGAGAATGGGTGGGTTGACCAGCAGGGTGCGGGCGATGGCGATGCGCTGCCGCTGGCCTCCCGACAGCGTGTAGCCGCGCTCGCCGACAACGGTGTAGTACCCGTGCTCCAGCTCGCTGATGAACTCGTGGGCCCCAGCCGCTCGGGCCGCGGCCTCGATGTCGGCGAAGGCGGCGTCCGGCTTGCCATAGGCGATGTTGTCCCGCACCGACACCGAGAAGAGGAACGGTTCGTCCAGCACGATGCCGATGTTGGCCCGCAAGCTGTCCATGGTCAGGTCGCGGATGTCGTGGTCGTCGACCCGCACCGACCCGCTGTTCACGTCGTAGAAGCGGGTCAGCAGCCGGGACACCGTTGACTTGCCGGCACCGGTCCGTCCGACCAGAGCGACCGTCTCGCCCGGCGCCAGATGGAGGTTGAAGTCAGAGAGGACAAGATTGGCGTCGTCGCCGTCGTAGGAGAACCGCACGTCGGAGAAGCGCACATCACCTCGGCACTCGGTGAGGTCGGTGGCATCGGGCTTGTCGGTGATCGTCGGTTGTTCGTCGAGGATCTCGTAGATCCTGTCGGCCGAGGCGGCCGCTCGCTGTCCCATCATGATGAGCATGCCGAGCATCATGAACGGGGCCTGCAGCATCAGAAGGTACGAGTTGAAGGCGAGAATGGCACCTACGCCGAGGTGGCCGTGGATGACCATGTACCCGCCGAACAGCAGCACCAGAGCCAGGCCGACCTGGGGAAGGTTCTGGACGGCGGGCGTGAACCGGGCCCTGATATCGGCGTCTTTGATGTAGCCCCACTGGACTCGGTCGGTGGCCCGGGAGAGGTTCCGGAGCTGTTGCTGCTCGGCCGCGAACGACTTGACCACCCGGACCCCATTGACGTTCTCGTCGACCACGGTGGCCACCTCGGCCAGGCGGGCCTGGATGATCCACGACACGGGGAACATGGACCGGCGCATCCTGACGCCGACGAAGTACACGAAGGGCATGGTGGCCATGGCGACGAAGGCCAACGGGACATTGATCGAGAGCATGAACCCGAAGGCCACGATGGCGATGGAGCACTGGACCAGGATGAGCGGGGCAAACGTCATGTACATCTGGACCGAACGGATGTCCGAGTTGGCTCGGGAGATGAGCTGGCCGGACTGGACGCGGTCGTAGAAGGCGAAGGACATCTTGGTCAGGTGCTCGTAGATGATGTTCCGCAGGTCGTACTCGAAGTTGTACGCCGTCTCGAACAAGAAGAGCCGGGAGATATAGCCGGCGATCCCTCCGGCCACACCGAGTCCCACGATCCACCACACGTAGTAGCTCACCGGCACGGTGTGGTGCTGGATGGAGTTGGTGATGGCGTGGTTCAACAGGTTGGGGATCTGGACCTGGAGGACGAGGCCGACGAACGTCAGGACCATCGAAGTGATGAAGATGACCTTGTGGGCACGCATGACCGGGAGGGCCCGGCGGAGCCAGGTCTTGGACCGGTCGGGGTCGATGGTCGCTCGCGGCGCCTCGTAGTGGGCCTCCTCGGTGACCGGGACGAACCTGGTGCCCTCCTCGTCGGTGGCCGATCGGTGGCGGGTGGGCAGCCTCACCGGGTCGCCTTCCGGGTCAGTCGGTAGGCGACGAAGGCCTGCCGCCACGCCAGCAGCCCATCGAGCGCTCGCTCGGTGTCGCAGGGATCTTCGAGGCACCCGGCGATCTCGCGCAGGCGGGCCGAGGTGGCGGCGTCGGCCGCGTCGAGGACGTGGCGCCCGTCGGCGGTGAGCACGTGATCGACCTGGCGCCGGTCCGAGGCCACGTTGCGCCGCTCCACCAGGCCTCGGGCCACCAGGCCGTCGATGATGGCAGTGACGCTGGGCGGCCGGACGGCCAGCCGTTCGGCCAGGTGGGACTGGACGGCCGAGCTCTCGTCGAGCAGGCCGAGGACGCGGTACTGGGACAATGAGAGGTCGACGGAGCCGAGGCCGATCTCGACCTGCTTCGCCATCCAGGCCGCGGTCCGGCCCGGTGTTCGGTCGCGCCCGACCCCCTTTGGTGCATCCCTCATATAGTTAGACTATCGAAGTACCTGGCGGCTTCGGTCACCTGCCCGTCACCTTCTGCGGACATCGTCGCCCACGAGACGTAACGTTCGGCGATGGCCGGGGTGCGGGATCGTTTCGAGATGAGGGACATCCCCTGGGACCGGGTCGGTTCGAACATCCTCACCGCCGGCCTCGTCGCCGCACCGCTGGCGCTGGGCTTCGGGACCGGCCATGCGGTGGCAGGGGGCATCGGCGCCTTGGGCGCCTACCTGTGGACGGCCAGCCACATCACCGACAAGCGTCCGGTCGGGTTGCCGATCGGTGTGGCGACAGCCATCCTCCTCGGGCTGGCCGGCGGGATGGGAGCGCTGGCCGGGCGCCATCTGTGGTTGTTGGTGGTGATGGTCGTCCCGTGGGCGGCCTTCCAGGCCGTCACCGACGTGGCCGGCGGCGCGTTGCGGGTCCCCGTCGCCATGTCGGCGCTGTGCATGCTGTTATCGGCCATCGGCGGCGGTGCCACCCCGACCGGTGCGCTCAGACAGGGGCTGCTCACGTTGGCCGGCGCCGCGTGGATCACCGGTACCGAGGCGGTCCGCCATCCGCCTTGGCGGTCGCCCGGTCGAGGCATCAAGGACGTGGGCATCGCCACGGTGTGGGCGGCGTGGCCCGCAGGACGCGGCTTCGCCCTTCTGTTGGCCATCCCGACGGCACTGGTCGCGGCCCTCACCGGCGCCGTCCAGGTGTCTCACGGTGCCTGGACGGCCACGACGGTGCTGCGTGTCCTCCGGCCGGACGAGGCGACGACGATCACCCGGAGCTGGCAGCGCGCCGCCGGCACGGCCGCCGGGGCACTCCTCGCCGCCGTCTTGCTGGCCGCGGCCCCGACGGCGGTGACCGCCGTGGCCGTGGTGGTGGTGGCCGTGACCGCCATGCAGTTCGTCGGGCCCCGCCGCTACGCCGTGTACACGTTCTTCCTGACGCTGATCGCCCTCCAGCTCAGTTCGATAGGCCACCCTGCCGATTGGGGGATTGCCCTCATCCGGGTGTTGCTTACCTTCATTGGCGTGGCTGTTGCCGTCGTCAGCGGGCTGGTCTATGACCGGGTGACGAACACATAGCTAGGTCCCGCTACGAGGGTTGCTGCCCACGCTGTCGGGGACCACCGCTCGGGCGCGATGGTCGGGTTCCGCTGAATGAGGCCAGGGCGAACTCGACCAGGACCGGACGGAGGTCGGGGAGACGGTCGAAATGATTGGCTCGGATGTACGTGTAGACCCGGGCGTAGATGCCCCCGATCACCAACGGCACGAGGTCGGAGACCTGCATGGCCAGGCCGGCCGCCGGCGTGGCCCCGGAGAACATGGCGAAGGACCGCTCGAAGTCCTCATCCACACGCTTCATGGCGTTCGGCCCCACCTTCACCGCTTCGATGGCGAAGAAGCGGGCAAAGGGTTGGTTCTCCACGAGAATCTGCAAGAACTCGCCGATGCCCGCCTCGACCCGCTCTGCCCACGAGACGTCGCCGGCCAGGT